>JAFMBQ010000185.1 GCA_017858365.1 Algoriphagus sp.
GAAACTATTTTACAAATCCCATTTTTCGAAAACTTATTCCCCTGAATCTTCGTCAGGTAGAATCTCAATGTCTTTTATTAAAACTCGATTGGAAATTTCCTGACCCGTCAACGTTGCAGCAAGTCCGCCCATAGCAGTTTCTTTATATCGACTCTCCATAGAGGCACCTATTTCACCCATCGCTTCAATACACTCATCGACTGGAATCACAGCAGAAACATTTGCCAGCGCGATTTGAGATGAGCTAAAAGCAATAGCAGCGGCACTTGCATTTCTTACTACGCAAGGCACTTCTACCAATCCAGCCACAGGATCGCAAACTAAGCCAAGCATGCATTGAATAGTAATAGCAACCGCATTAAAAATTTGATCAATTGTACCGCCAAGGCAATAAACTATTGCCCCTGCAGCCATGGCTGCGGCAGAACCAGTTTCTGCCTGGCATCCTCCAACTGCCCCAGCCAAACTGGCCTTCTCTTCAATTATCAGAGCTATACCTGCGCCTACTAATAATCCATCGACAATTTCCTCATCAGATAAACCGTGAATCTCTTGAAGGGTTACCAGTGTTCCTGGTAAGATTCCGCTTGCGCCGGCAGTAGGTGCTGCCACTACTCTACCCATACAGGAATTAACTTCCTTTGCAGCCAAGGCTCTAGAGATTAATTTTTGAAATTCTGGGGAAAGAACTGCGAGAGGATGATTATAAACTTTTTTCGCACCATTGTTTATCATTCCTGATCGCGAAGTCATCTCTTCCTCTAGACCGGTCTTGACTGCATCACACATCACATGATATGCAGTGAGAAGACCAGAGCGGATCTTAACTTTTTCTCCGTTCTTTTGATCGATCTCATAATTAATTACGGATTCGGGTAAGGATACTTGATTCTCCTCGCAATAGATTTTCCATTCTTTAAAACTCTCAAAAAGAAAACTCATAAAATTTGGGTTTATTGGGTTTGTGATATCCTTTCAGCAAGCAGAGATTTAAAAATTGAAATTCAACGTTTGCTTTACTGAAGGGTCCAAACTTAATGCCACAGGACAAGTTCTTGCAGCATTCTTCAGTTTTTGAATCAAAGCAGGATCATTTGAAGGCTTTTCCCAAAAAAAATCAATTTTTATTTCTTCAATTTTTCGCGGTTGTGCTTGCATAATTTTCGTGACTTCCCAGCTCAACCCTTCTAGACTAACTCCATCCCTAGCAGCTATAATCCCCATTATCGTAACCATACAACTACCTAATGCGCTAGCAACCAAGTCTGTAGGAGAAAAAGCTTCACCCTTGCCATTATTATCTACAGGTGCATCAGTCAATAAATTAGTATTGGATTGCACATGTGTAGATTCCGTCCTTAGATTCCCTAAATACGAACTTTTTATAGTCATCATAAACTCTTACTTTTAAAATTCAGTTAAGATACTTGAACCCAAAAATAGGGCAATATTTTCGACCTTTTGAATGAACAAGCTGAAATTCACACTAGTGCTCCTCTTTCTTTCCCTTTGCTCCCACTCTTGGGCGCAGCGTGAAGATGCAGGGAATTATGATTATGACAAAGAGTATCTCTTTGGAGTTAATAAAAATACCAATGGAGGATTGATTGGAGGTCTTGTTTTCAAAGCAGGTACACGAATAGACGATACGCAATTCAGCTTTTGGGCCGTGGAGCTTTCCAATGTAAAAAGCCCAAAAGAAATCCGATACAACACAGTTCTTGGCAATAGTTACATTTTCGGAAAATCGAATTACCTCTATTCTATTCGTCCACAATACGGTAGAGAAATAATTCTCTTCAAAAAAGCTCCAAATCAAGGTGTTCAAGTATCTGCCTTGGCTGCAGTTGGTCCAACTTTTGGTTTGATTGCACCATATTATATTGAGTATGCAGTTAACAGAGTAGAAACCGTCAGAGAGCAATACGATCCTGAAATCCACCAAAGCAGATTCAATATCTTAGGAACAGGCAGATTGTTTGAAGGCTTAGGGGAATCCGAATTTGCATTTGGGGCAAATCTAAAAGCTGCTTTGTCATTTGAGTTTGGGGTTTTCAGATCAAATGTGACAGGATTGGAACTTGGCTACATGCTTGAAGGTTTCACTAAAGAAATCCCCTTGATTCCCACAGCTGAAAACAGACAAATGTTTCAGTCTGTGTATTTCACCTTTTTCTATGGGTTTAGGCAGTAAGAATTAGCTGTAAAAGCGTTCGCCTTACCTTTATATTAAATCACAATTTCATGATCGAATTACCAGTAATTTCTGAAGAAGCAACTAGAAGAAAAAAACCGAATTGGCTTCGGGTCAAGTTGCCTGTTGGAAAAGAATACGCCAAAGTCAGAAAATTAGTCGACGAACATAAGCTTCATACCATTTGCGAAAGTGGCAATTGTCCCAATATGGGAGAATGCTGGGGAGCTGGTACGGCTACATTTATGATTTTAGGAAATGTCTGCACACGCTCTTGTTCTTTTTGTGCCGTAGCTACAGGTAGGCCACCAGAGTATGATGTGGATGAACCAAGAAGAGTAGCTGAAGCCATCAAACTTATGGGGGTAAAACATGCCGTCATTACTTCCGTAAATCGCGATGAATTGAAAGATCGAGGAGCAGAAATCTGGTATCAAACCGTTATTCAAACCAAAGAACTTTCTCCTTCTACCACTATCGAAACATTGATCCCTGATGTTAAAGCAAATTGGGATGCGCTCTATCGAATGATTGATGGAGGACAGGAAGTAGTTTCTCACAACATGGAGACTGTTGGAAGCCTTTATCGAAGAGTTCGCCCGCAGGCCAGATATGACCGCTCCTTAGAGCAGATCAAACTCACCAAAGAATTTGGCAAACGCACCAAAACTGGTATCATGCTTGGTCTTGGAGAAAAGAAAGATGAGGTCTTAGAAGCAATGGATGATTTAGTCGCAAATGGTTGCGATATCTTAACGCTGGGACAATACCTTCAGCCAACTAAGATGCATATCGAAGTAGCCGAATTTATTCATCCTGATCAATTCGATGAGTATCGGGAAATTGGATTAGCAAAAGGTCTAAAGTATGTGGAATCTGGCCCTTTGGTACGATCCTCTTATCATGCAGAAAGACACGTCAACGTTTAAATTTTTCAAAAAAAATAAAAAAAGCCTCGAATCACTTCGAGGCTTTCGTTTTTGCTAAGCTATAGCCTATGCTATTTCTGCTTCAGTACTTACATACTCTTCAACTGGAATACAGCTACAGACCAAATTTCGATCTCCATAAGCTGAGTCAATTCTTCTAACGCTTGGCCAGAATTTATTGGCTTTCACATTTTCAGAAGGGAAGACAGCTTTTTCTCTCGTGTAAGGAAGATCCCACTCACCAGTCAATACCATTGTTGCAGTATGCGGTGCATTTTTCAAGACGTTATTTTCTCGATCAGCCTGACCGTTTTCGATTTCTCTTATTTCCTCACGAATAGAAAGAAGCGCATCACAGAATTTATCCAATTCAGATTTTGTCTCTGACTCAGTTGGCTCTATCATCAAGGTTCCAGCAACAGGGAAAGAAACCGTTGGTGCATGATAACCATAATCCATCAATCGCTTCGCGATGTCTTCCACTTCCACCCCTACCTCTTTGAATTCTCTACAGTCCACGATCATTTCGTGAGCTGCTCGGCCTTTAGTACCGGTATATAGGATTTCAAAATTACCTTTGAGTCTTTCCTTGATATAGTTCGCATTCAGGATAGCCATTTTAGTCGCATTGGTCAGTCCCTCTCCACCCATCATTGCGATGTAGGCGTAAGAAATCGGAAGAATGCTAGCACTTCCATAAGGCGCTGAAGAAATTGAAGCTACAGGATCTTCGCCACCAGTCTTCACCAAGGGATTACCTGGCAAAAATGGAGAGAGATGAGCAACTACGCAGATTGGGCCCATACCAGGTCCTCCACCACCGTGAGGGATACAGAAGGTTTTATGTAGATTAAGATGGCAAACATCAGCACCAATCCTTCCAGGACTTGTAAGCCCTACCTGAGCATTCATATTAGCTCCATCCATGTAAACTTGCCCACCATACTGATGGATTGTAGCACAGATTTCCTGAATAGCTTCTTCAAACACTCCATGAGTTGAAGGATAAGTAACCATCAATGCTGCCAACTCATTTGCATGAATAGCAGCTTTTTCTTTAATATCAGCCAAATCAATATTTCCTTTTTCATCGCACTTCACAAGTACAACCTTCATTCCAGCCATTACCGCTGAAGCAGGATTTGTACCATGAGCAGATGTAGGAATCAAAGCTATATTTCGATGACCATCACCTCGACTTAAATGGTATTGACGTATCACCATAAGACCTGCAAATTCTCCTTGAGCACCAGAATTTGGTTGCAATGAAGTGTCTTCAAATCCAGTAATTTCGTTCAACCAGTTTCTAAGGTTAATAAAAAGCTCTTGATATCCAGCTGTTTGATCGATTGGAGCAAATGGGTGCATTTGACCAAACTCAGGCCATGTGACAGGAATCATTTCGGCAGTTGCGTTCAATTTCATAGTACATGATCCCAATGCGATCATCGAGTGTACCAAGGAAAGATCTTTTGCTTCCAATCGTTTGATGTAGCGAAGCATTTCATGCTCACTATGGTAATTATTGAATATCGGATGCGTCAAATATTCAGATTTTCGCATCAAAGAATCTGGAAGATCCAAAGTCAAATCTTGGGCTAGACTGGAAATGTCAGGGCTTGTAGTTCCTTTTACTTTCGCAAAGACCTTCACAATATTGACTACGTCATCCATAGTCTTTGCTTCGTCAAATGTTATGAATACAGTATCGTAATCGTATCTGAAATTCATCTCCAGATCTTCTGCGATTGACTTTATCGTATTTAAGGTCTTAGCCTCAATAGCGACTTTCAACGTATCAAAATAAGTCTGAGAAGAAACCTCATAACCTAACTCTTTCAATGCTTTGGCCGTCAATTTTGTCAGGCCGTGAGTCCTTAAAGCAATATTTTTCAAGCCTTTAGGGCCGTGATAAACAGCATAGAAACTTGACATCACTGCCAATAGCACTTGGGCGGTACAAATGTTCGATGTTGCTTTTTCGCGTTTGATATGTTGCTCTCGAGTTTGCAAAGCCATTCTGTAAGCTTTGTTGCCAGCTCGGTCTATTGAAACTCCAATGATTCTTCCTGGAATTTGTCTTTTATAAGCTTCTTTAGTAGCAAAGAAAGCAGAGTGTGGTCCACCATAACCCATTGGCACTCCAAACCGCTGTGCAGAACCAACTACGACGTCAGCTCCCATTTCACCTGGAGGTGTTAATAGCGTCAAAGAAAGTAAGTCAGCAGCAAACGCTGTAGTGACTTGATTATCTTTTGCCGCAGCCACAATAGCAGAATAATCTCTGACCTCTCCATCCGAATTAGGATATTGGAAAAGGACTCCAAATAAATCTTTGTCTGTAAGGTCAAGCGAATCTATCGATCCGTAAACCAATTCAATGCCGATCGGTTCAGCTCGCGCTACTAATACTGCCTTGGTTTGTGGGAATACTTTTTCGTCTACAAAAAACTTAACCGCATTTTTCTTTTCCTTTGGCTTTACCGAATACAACATAGTCATCGCCTCTGCTGCAGCAGTTCCCTCGTCCAAGAGTGAAGCATTAGCTAGCTCCATCCCAGTAAGTTCCATTACCACAGTTTGGAAATTGATCAAAGCCTCAAGTCTTCCTTGGGCGATCTCTGCCTGATAGGGAGTATAAGCGGTATACCATCCTGGGTTTTCCAATACGTTTCTCAAAACCACTCCAGGCACAAGGGTGTCGTAATAGCCTAAACCAATAAATGATTTGAAAACTTTATTCTTGGAAGCCAGAATTTTGAATTCCTTAAGAAACTCGGATTCCAACTTTGCTGCCGGGAGATTCATTGGCCTCTCCAGCTGGATTGACTTTGGAACAGTTTGGTTGATTAATTCGTCCAATGATGAGGCTCCGATTTTATCCAACATCGCTGCGATTTCCGCTTCCGTCGGGCCATTGTGTCTGCTCTCAAATTTGACAGCATTAGAAAGATTGATCTGCATAAAGAACTTAAGAAATAATGAAGTATTTGGGTTAAAACCTTACTCGTTTTTCAAGTGGCAAAGGTAAGTGATCTGTTAAGAATTCACCTTTGCAATTCTCGAAATTTTACACCCTTAACAAGCATAATTTACAAACGGTTTATTAGAGGGTGAAATTTTTATCTAGTTTAGAACTTGAATTAAAAAAATCAATGAAAAAAGGACTCTTATTAACAGGGACATTGGCATTGGGCTTGTCATTTAGTGCACTCGCTCAAGATCCCATCCAAGTAAAATACGCCAACACCATTACTGCAAGTGATCTTACTGAGTATCTGACTTATTTAGCTTCAGATGAAATGAGGGGTAGAGATACCGGATCTGAGGAGCAAAAAGTAGCCGCAAAGTATTTAGCCGATTTTTATAAGAAAAATGGACTGACGGGGCCAGTTAACGGAAGCTATTTCCAACAGGTGCCATTAGTAAGTGTTTCCTTTAATGAGGTTGACCTTAAAATCGGGAAAAATAAACTCGTGATGAATGAGGATTTTGTCTTCTCGGGAGACGGAAACATGGCCAAATCAATGAAGACCGATTTGGTATTTTTAGGACTTGTAACTGATGAAAATTTAGCTAAAGTAGCTGTAAAAGATAAGCTCGTAGGTATCTGGGCTGTCGGTGTCAGAAGTAATGATTTAATCAAGAAAGTAATGGATGCCGGGGCTGCAGGAGTTGTCATGGTCACCATGGAAGGTCAGGCAAACTTTGATCGAGTAGCTAATCGCTATAAGACTCTTGCAGGTAAAGGCAGAATTGGCTTTGCAAAAGAAACTGATCAGCGACCTACATTTACGGTGAGCTCTGATAAAATGGCTGAGTTATTTGGCCAGCCGATAGAGATTCTAAAAGAAGCAGCGAAGACCAATCCAGAATCTATCAAATCACAAAAGACAGCTTTCCGGGTAAAGAAAAATATAGAGCCAGTTGAAAGCTCCAATGTGATGGGTTATCTAGAGGGTACTGATTTGAAAGATGAAGTTTTGGTAATCTCTTCACACTATGACCATGTAGGCGTTAGCAGTACAGGAGAGATATTCAACGGCGCGGATGATGATGGATCAGGCACAGTTTCAGTGATGGAGATTGCTCAGGCTTTTGCTACTGCTGCAAAAGAAGGTCAAAGACCTAGAAGATCAATTTTGTTTCTAAATGTGACAGGTGAGGAAAAAGGACTTTTGGGCTCAGAGTATTATGGAGAACATCCTATTTTCCCAATGGCGAACACAGTAAATAACATCAATATTGATATGGTGGGGAGAATCGACTACGAATATCAAGATGCCGAAAACAAAGACTACATCTATGTGATCGGTTCGGAGATGCTTTCATCTCAATTGAAAAAAATCAACGAATACAACAACATTACTTATACCGATTTGATTTTGGATTACCGATACGATGCCGAAGACGATCCTAATCGATTCTATTACAGGTCAGATCACTACAACTTTGCAAAACATAATGTGCCCGTGATATTCTTCTTCAATGGCGTACATGATGATTACCATCAGGTAACCGATACTGTTGATAAAATCGAATTCCCGCTCATGGAGAAACGAGCCAAGCTAGTTTTCCATACCGCTTGGGACTTGGCAAATCGCGACAAGCGAACTCCTGTTGACGGCACAAATACTCGAACAGAAAGATAAAACCAAAGCCCTGAAAATTTAAATTTTCAGGGCTTTTCTAATTTTTCACTCGAATGGAATTGTAATCACTTTTTAAATAAAGTAAATCAGCTTCCTTGAGCTTTTGATAAACTTTGATTTTCGAAGCTTGCCGATTCGAAATGAAAGCCTCTAAAAAGTCTGAGTAACATACGCAAGATTGAAATATCCTTAAAGCATGCCCATCTTTCAATTGTATTAGCGTACTATTCGGGTAGAATTCTGCAAGCACATCGAGTGTTTTTGGATTAAGTAAAAGATCAAAAGCACCGCCAATCAATACCACTTTCCCCTCAAATTCCTGCCCTTTGTCAAAGTTTAACCCGTAAACCAGAAATGGTTTTTCTTTTACGGCCTGGAAAATAGGCGAAGCGATTCTAAGAAAAGATTCAAGTGTTTTTGAGTTAGTTTCTGAAGAAGTGGCAGTATGGTATATGAGTTCAAATGCTCTTACCCTTAAGGAAATTGAGTTGAATTGAAGTTCGGAATCTGCAGACCTTTT
>JAFMBQ010000186.1 GCA_017858365.1 Algoriphagus sp.
TATCAGTATTTGATTCTGATCAAAACTAATAACATTAGATATTCTTTTATCCTTAAAAAACTCACCATTCCTGATTAATTGAATCTTCCCATCTTCTACTAAGGATAAGCCCTTATCATATTCAAAAGTATACAAGCGATTGTTCACTTTAAAAGAAAGGTCTAAGCGGCCAATTGATGAAATAAATTCTAGGTTTCCCTGATGGTAGGTATAGATTCCTCGAATGGTACAAAAATAAATTTTGTCCTCAATTTGGAATATTTTCCAGGTTTCATCAAAGTTCCTTTGATCAAGTGGAAGTTTATCAGCCAATGATTCGTAAACCAACTCCCCTGTTTCATTTGGACTTAAATATCCAAAACCTCCTTGGCTACCTACATAAATCTTCCCGTCACTTCCTTGATAAATTGATCGGACTTTGGTGTTATTGATCTCGTAACGCAGCCAAGAAGATCCATCGAATTTCAACAAGCCCAAATTATTAGCCGCATAAATAAGCCCTGCATTATCCTGAATAATATCCCAGTTTTGAATTCCTGCTTTATACTCTTCGGGACTGTAGTTTGTCACCTGAGGTAGGCCTTCTATTTTGAATTGGGCATGACTCTCAATCCCAAAAAAACTGGTTAACAAAAGGAAAATTAAACCTCTTATGTCTAGTTTTTTAATTTTCATAATTCTTATTCGTGTGAGAAACACTCAGGTAAGATCTGAATATCGTTTAGTATAAAAAACAGTTCATTTTTAACCAAAAGACATATTTATTACAAATTGATGAATTTTTGATGTATTAAAATATTAGAGAAGATGAATTCTTGACGCATATGAAAACTAGCTATTGCAATTGTTAGTTTTGAAATTTGATGAATAAAAATAAACTCATGAAAAAATCAATTCAACAAATTGCAATGATCATTCTGGTAACAGTGATGATGGTAGCATGCGACAATGGATTCTCAGACGTTCCTATTGTTGATAATGCTCCTAGTATTTCCTTAGGCACCATAACGAGTGGAACTACAGAAGGTGAAGATTTCAAAATAAATGTTACAGTAAAAGATGCTCAAGAAGGCAGTAAAATTAGCCAGCTTGGACTCCTTGAATATGTTATAACCAAAGGGGGCACTGCCACAAAATCAGGCTCGGAAGCTTTAACTGGCTGGAGCCAAACTGTATCGATTACAATTCCAAAAGGATTCTCTCCAGGCGATTACAATTTAGATGTAACTGTCTCAGATAGTAATGGCAACAAGAATGTCGCAAATCAGTCATTTAAAGTCGCTCCTGCAAAACCAGCATTTGACATTACAGGCGTTTGGACAATGGCGCCAGTAGCTAGAGCTCTTGCAGTAGGACCAGCTCCAGGAGACGGTCAGTGGTTTAGCAGCTCAGCAGCTGATGTAGTGACTAGAGCATGCTTTTTTGACGACAAATACACGTTCAAGGCAGACGGCACATTCACCATTGACTTGGGTAGCCAGACTTGGCTAGAAACATGGCAAGGAGTAGGTGTTGACGGTTGTGGCACTCCAGTAGCACCTTACAATGGTGGGAATTTTACCTACACCTATACTAGTGCAGCTTTAACCTTAATAGGAAAAGGTGCGCATGTGGGACTTGCTAAAGTTAATAATGCCGGTGAAATACCAAATGTTCCAGCCCCAGATCAAATTTCCTACACGATCGTAGATCAAACTAAAGTAGGAGATACTCGAAATATGACACTCCGAATTCAAGCTGGAAATGGCGTATGGTGGGATTTCAAATTGATTTCAGGCGCATCACCAGCAGCATCCATTGTCGGAAACTGGAAGATGGAACCTGTCGAAGGTGCATTCGCTGTAGGTTCTTCAGAAGGAAATAATGATTTTTTCTTTAACAAGACTGCTGATGTAACTGCTAGAGCGTGTTTCTTTGATGATGTTTACACATTCGCTGCAAATGGTAATTTCTCGATCAATATGGGTGGTCAAACTTGGCTTGAAACTTGGCAGGGAGTTGGATCTGATGCTTGTGGCGTTCCAGTAGCTCCCCACGATGGAGCAGGTGCATATACTTATTCCCTATCTGGTGGATCTTTAAAACTAATCGGTAAAGGAGCCCATTTAGCATTACCGAAAGTAGTAAATGGAGGTGAGCTTCCTACTGTCGCCGTACCTAATGACGTAACTTACAAAGTAGTAAGTTTAACTACCGATGGTACCAAGAAAAGAATGACGCTCCATATCGAAGTCGGCGGTGGAGCATGGTGGACATTTAAATTAATCTCTGAGTAAAACCATCCAATGATAAGCCTGAAAGCGAAATGCTTTCAGGCTTTTTTTTTTCAAAAAAATGATGAAAAATAATTTATTTAAACTAATAATAACTGGTAGCATCATACTTTCTGGATGCTCCTCAGATAATGACGACGCGCCAAACGCTGGTGGAAATTCTTCGAATATCGTTATTCCAAGCACTGGTTTCACTTCTCCAAATACCTATAGTGGAATGACCCTAGTTTGGGAGGATGACTTTAGCGGAAATAGTTTAAACACTGCCAATTGGACTTTTGAAACAGGTCGTGGTCAAAATGGATGGGGCAATAATGAACTCCAGTTTTATCAAAAAGAAAATACCTCCTTCCAAGATGGAAATCTGATTATTACCGCAAAAAAGGAATCTTTTGAAGGAAGTGACTACACTTCTTCTCGGTTAATCACACTAAACAAGCAGCAGTTTCGATACGGTAGAATCGATATCAGAGCAGTAATGCCTCGAGGTCAGGGCATGTGGCCAGCCTTATGGATGCTAGGCACAAACATCACCACAGTGGGATGGCCAGCTTGTGGGGAAATTGATATCATGGAGATAATCGGAGGTCAAGGAAGAGAAAACACCGTTCATGGTACGGTACACTGGGACAATAGCGGTTCTAGAGCACTATTTGGTGGCGAGAAAAAACTAAGTGCTGGAACATTAGCGGACGAATTCCATGTCTACTCCATCACATGGGACGCGACTACTATTCGTTGGTTTATCGATGACAAACAATATCATGTCATCGATACGACTCCTGCAGAATTAGATGAATTTAGAAGACAATTCTTCTTTATTTTTAATATTGCAGTTGGTGGTAATTGGCCTGGATCGCCTGATGCTAGCACAGTTTTCCCACAACATATGATTGTAGATTATGTCCGGGTTTTTCAAACCAATCCTTAATAAAAAAAGCCTCAATAAGGCTTTTTTTATTAGTTCTTTTTTTCTAGAAATTCATTGATTATCCGATTGACTTCAGAAGGTTTCTCGATGCAGCTACTATGTCCAGCTCCTGCAATCATATGGAGCTTAGAACCTTTGATTCTCATTTGAATGAATTTAGCTTTCTCTGGCTTTGTGGCGACATCTTCATCTCCCACAATAATAAGCGTAGGACAACTGATCTTAGCCAATTCATCTTCGACCCCTTTCCGGTGAATCACCCCCTCAACTGCAGCGGTCACTCTTTTTTCATTTTTACGAAGTTGGGATTTCCAATAGTTAGCTTCTTCTTTATTTGCAGGATTAGCCAGCCAGCTTTGGGCAAACATAATCGGCATGACTTGATTGGCGACAATCGGCATAATTCCAAACCATTTCACCAAACCATTCAGTGTTTTGTATTTGGGATGATTCTCCACTGGCTCAGCATTGGCAGAAGTCTCCAATAGAATTAAAGACTTGATCAGTTCGGGGTACCTAGCACCTAAACGCATTCCAATGAAACCTCCCATTGACAGCCCTGCAAAATGTACAGGACCATCACAAAGTGTTTTAATTAAAGCAGCAGCATCATCAGTCAAAGTATCCATGTCAAATGGCGCACGATACTCGCTTTGACCTTGCCCACGATGATCATAAGCAATAATCCGATACTTACTTTTAAAATATTCGACTTGTGCTCGAAACATGTGATGGCTCCAAAGCAATCCATGTGAAAAGACTAAGGTTTCTTCTCCGTTACCAGTTTCTTGATAAAAGATTTTTACTCCGTTTGCTTCTACAATCGGCATATTTTAAAGAGTTTATGAGTTGAATTAGTTGATTATTCCCAATCTAAACCTGGCTGTTTGAGCTTGCTATCCCCTTCTGCTTTTGCTTTGTCAACGATTGCTTTAACGTCTTCCAAAAGCTTTTTAGCATCATACACGATTCCGTCTTTCACAGTATATTTTACACCCCCAACTCGGATCGGCTGATTATTTTCATCTAATCGTATTGCACCTGTGCCATAAAGTACTTTTAAATTTTGGAGTGGGTTTTCTTCCAAGATCACGAAGTCAGCCAATTTACCAACTTCCACAGACCCTATTAATTTCTCCATTCCAAGGGATTCTGCGCCGTAATAAGTTGCAGCCCTGATTACCTCGAGGGGATGAAAACCAGCTTCACGCAATAATTCCAATTCCCGGATGTATGCAAAACCATAGAGCTGATAAATAAATCCAGAGTCAGAACCTGCAGTCACTCTTCCTCCACGGTTTTTATATTCATTGACAAAGGTCATCCAAAGACGGTAATTCTCTTTCCATTGAATCTCCTCTTCGGTAGTCCAATCAAACCAATACGAACCATGTGACTGACGACTTGGCTGATAGTATTTCCAAAGAGAAGGTAGCGTATAAACCTGATGCCACTCGGCTGTGCGAGCTCGCATCAAATCCCGATTGGCTTCATAGATATTAAAAGTCGGATCCAAGGTGAAATCGAGTTCCAATAACTCATTCATGACCTTGTTCCAATGCACTGAGTAGGGAGCTGCTGCCTGCTTCCAAAGTTTTCCAGCTTCTCCAAAGCGATGTTGTTCATTCTGATAATTATAATCCAATCGGAAGTCTTGGATAGTACGATCTTCAAAAAGTGCCTCCGGCAAACCGTACCAATGCTCCATGGCAGTCAAACCAGCACGAGCAGAGTTCAGCACATTCCATCTTGCAACATCTAATTGTTGATGGTGCATCAGGGAGCGAAGACCAATTCTTTTATTTTCCGAAATAGCAGCTTGCATCACTTCTGGGTTTGCTCCGAAAAATTTAATCCCATCTGCACCTTTAGCTTTATTTTCATTTACCCAGGCCTTGGCTTGTTCTGGAGTAGTGATCGGGGCTCTTTCTTTTTTTTCTCTTAAATCCTCCTCTTCTTTAACAATTTTACGCTCCAAATCCGCTCCAAAAGCAGTATATGCAAATAATCGGGGAGCGGTAATCTCATTAGCTGCTGACCTTTTCTTCTGATCCAAAACCCAATTTAAGCCATTGCTAGCTGATGGATCTTTAACGGTGGTTATTCCATGCGCCATCCAAAGCTTAAAGACATATTCGGCTGGAGTCCCTTGCCCTTCCCCTCCAATATGGCCATGGGAATCAATAAATCCCGGAAGTAGGTAATGACCTTCAAGCTCATAGACTTTATCATCTGGACCTGCTTTAGGACGTCTGCTTTCAGAAATTGGAAGACCGGGATACCCCACTACTTGGATCTGAGCAATCTTATTTTTCTCTACTACTATATCCACCGGACCGATGGGTGGTGCACCAGTGCCATCGATTAAAATCACTCCGCGGAGGATCAAGCGTCCATATTGACCATCCCCTTCGGCACGATCAGGTGCAGGTTGGATTTGCGCAAATGCTGGAAGTAAAGTCCAGAAAGCGAGTAAAATGAGTAGTGTGAAGTTCTTTTTCATAAGGAATGGTGGTGAAATCAGTCCAATAAGATAGGTGAAAATCCTTCAACAAAAAACCTGAATTTGATAATGGAAAGCGTGAAATCGAGCATGATTAAAAAGTCTCACATTGGGATTGATAAGTACTGCGAGATTCCATATGACCTATAAAAATCAAATTATAAACAGATGAAAAAAGCCTTCCGGAAAATCCAGAAGGCTTATTGAAATAAGGTTGGTGGTTTATTAATTATTTAAACTGGTCCATCATCTCCTCGGAGATTCCGGTAAATGAATAGCCTCCGTCATGGAAAAGGTTCTGCATCGTTACCATTCTGGTAAAATCTGAGAACATCGCCACGATATAATCTGCACATGACTCTGCAGAAGCATTTCCAAGTGGAGATAGTGATTCGGCAAAATTATAGAAGGAATCAAATCCTCCGATTCCTGTACCAGCAGTAGTTTTGGTTGGTGACTGGGAAATAGTATTCACTCTTACCTTTTTCAACTTACCAAATCGGTATCCATAACCTCTAGCGATGCTTTCTAGCAAAGCTTTGGCATCAGCCATATCAGTATAGAATGGGAAAATTCGTTGAGCGGCGATATACGATAGCCCCACAATAGAAGCCCACTCGTTCATCACGTCTTTCTTTTCCGCTACCTGCATCATCTTGTGAAATGAAATTGCAGAAACGTCATAGGACTTCATAGCCCAATCGTAGTTCAAATCACCATATGAACGACCTTTCCGAATATTCGGAGACATTCCTATAGAGTGCAACAAAAAGTCAAAGTTGCCCCCCAAATATTCTTTGGCTTCGGCATAAAGTTTTTCGATATCCTCCAAGCTTGTCGCATCAGCTGGAATCACAATGGTATTACATTCTTGAGCAAGCTCGTTGATGGCTCCCATTCGCATTGCAATAGGCGCATTGGTCAACACAAATTTCGCCCCTTGTTCTTTCGCTTTTAAAGCTGTTTTCCATGCGATTGAATTTTCATCCAAGGCTCCGGTAATGATTCCTACTTTTCCTTTGAGCAAGTTATCTGACATATCGTACTAGTGTTAATTTCAAAATTTGTTAAAAATAGGCAAAATTTATTATTCAAGGGCTTTCAAACTCCGATCGGCCCTACTTGCGAACCAATTCTCTAGCACTTTCCAGCGCTGAAGCTGATGGAGAAACTCCTGAGATCATTTTTGCCAACTCCTCTATTCGCTCTTCTAAGCTCAGTAATTTGATTTTACTAATGGTCTTTTCGGAGGTATTGTCTTTATACACGAAGTAGTGGACGTCGCCCTTCCCGGCCACTTGGGGCAAATGTGTAATGCAAATGACTTGGTGTTTTTTTGAAATATCCTGCATCATGCCGACCATCTTCAAAGCTACCTCCCCGGAAATACCAGTATCAATCTCATCGAAGATTAAAGTAGGCAACTCCATTTTGTCTGCCATCAAATATTTAATGGCAAAGAGCAATCTGGAAAATTCGCCTCCTGAAGCAACTTTCTTTAAAGCTTGAGGAGCTGCACCTTTATTGGCAGAGAATAGAATTTCAATTTCATCCAATCCCGATATTCCAGCTATAGTTTCGTGATGCTCAATTTCAATTTTCGCATTCTCCATTCCTAATCCAGCCAAAAGTTGACTTAATTCTTTGGCAAAGGCAGCAGTGGAATTCAATCTTTTTTTCCTGAGGGACAGACCAGCGGATTGAAGAAGTTTTTCAGCTTCTATTAATTCCTGATCAGCCTTTTCTAAAATTTCATCTAGATTCTGAACCTCAAAGACCTTATCAACTAATTCTCGCTCGAGCGAAATCAATTCTTCAACCGAACTCAATCCATGCTTTTTCTGCAAAAGATAAATCCTACTTAACCGATCTCTAGTTTGATCCAATTTTTCAAAATCCACCTCAACTTTATTTTCCTCATCACTAAGGCTCTCCTCAATATCCCTAAGCTCTAGCATTAGTGAGAGAAAACGATCTCTTAAAGGATCAAAAACATGGGCTAGCTTGGATAGCTGTTGCATTCCCTGATTAATTTGAGCGATCGCATTTGCAACGCCAAGCTGATCATCTTGGAGCAATTGAAGTATTTCGTTGATTCGAAGTTTAATTTCTTCTGCATTTTCAAGAATTTCCTGAGAAGATTCAAGCTCAGATTGCTCGCCAGCTTGAAGAGCAAGGACACTCAGTTCTTCCAGTTGAAATGCATTAAAATCAGCTTCCTTCTTTAATTCAGTAGCACGATGAGCTAATTCTGTCCTTCTTTTTTGGGTTGATTTAAAAGCTTTAAAAGCTACCCGATATGTTTCCAATTCATTTTTACTTTGGGAATAGGCATCAATTAATCCCAATTGGAACGTGCCAGAAGCAAGCTGAAGTGTATCGTGCTGAGAATGCACGTCTACAAGTCTTTCACCAAGGATTTTCAAGGTTTCCAATAAGACTGGAGTATCATTAATAAAAGTCCGGGATTTACCGCTTGGGCTGATCTCTCTCCGAATGATACAAGTCGAATCAAAATCTAAATCGTGCAGCTCAAAAAACTCTTGTAGCTTATAACTTCCAATTTCAAATACGGCCTCA
>JAFMBQ010000187.1 GCA_017858365.1 Algoriphagus sp.
CCCAACAAATCGATTTTTTCACGGTTTGGATTGGGGTGCTATATTTTGCGAAGCCAGATAAAACCAGTCGGATATCCGTATATGGCCGATTATTTAGGGCACTTGCTTCGGAAGGGATTTTGGAAAAGCATGCTGAGATTTCCGGGATTGAGCAGCGATCGTTGATTGATATTTTTGGACTGGAGGGAGGAGAAGAAGTACGCTTTTTTGAGGAATTTGGCTGGAGGGTTAGTGACAAAAAGGTTGCTCAGTTAGATGATTCGACCGATCAAATATTTGGTCTCCCACTCACGGAAGCAAATTTTAAATCCTACCTCAGTGACTTATCCCGTGTGGATAAAAGAGTCATTGGGGATCTGTTAAGTAGCGTAGAATCCCCAATTCTACTCCAGCGCCTTTTGAAGCTTTTGGATGAAAGTACCCTTCGTTTTTTGATACAAGATCAGCATGATATTCTTGGATTCTCCAGTCTTTTGAAGCAGATTGAAGCAGTATTTTCACTATTTAAAATCAAGAATAAAGCCCAACAAATCGATTTTTTCACGGTTTGGATTGGGGTGCTATATTTTGCGAAGCCGGATAAAACCAGTCGGATATCCGTATATGGCCGATTATTTAGGGTACTCGCTTCGGAAGGGATTTTGGGGAGTGATGTTTTTATTTCTGATATTGATCAGAAGTCGCTCATTGATATTCTTCAGTTGGATAGGTATGATGAAGTATTGTTTTTGAAAGAACTTGGCGGGCAAAATAGGATTCTCAAATCTGTTGAAGTGCCTGAAAAAACTAGTGATAGTACTGATGACTTTCTGCATGGCAAGAATCCAATTCAGCTGATTCTTTACCCTAACAATCTTTCATTTGAGCAATACAAACTATTTATTGAATATTTATTTGAGGAGGGAATCCTTGTTTATTCACATCGGACTTATATTCAGGAGTGGATGACATTTTCAACTCAGTATAGGTCGAAAAAATACCTTCAGACGATAGTAAGACTCTATTTTTTGAATAATTTGAAATTTAATTCCAGTGCAACAAGCATGAAGGCGATGCTGCTGTATGCTTTCGTGGAAAATCTTAATTCAGATAGATATGAATTAAGGTTATTCTTCTCCCGTCTGTCTTTTATGTCCTCACTAATATGGGGAATTCCATGGGTGCTCATGGAAGACATGAGAAAAGGTGATTTGAGAAAATGGAAAAAAGTCTGGTTGGAGGTCAATGCTAATTCGAGTATGGATCTTGAGTCAGAAGACTGGAATGCCTTGAGCTTTAATTTACTTATGAATTATGGAAAGTCATTTGTAGAAAATCAACAAAACTTTCGAAATCGAATTCCTTACCTATCGAAGCTAATTTCTGAGGCACCGCTAAGTGAGTTATTCATGTACCGGATTCATCCCGACTTATTTCATGAGTTTTTGAAGATAAAGCCCGCTAAGGAAATTCAGAACTATTTTTTGGAGGGAAGAGATCCTTACTTGAAAGTATTAAAAGAGAAAGAGTTCTTAATAACTTGGTTTGAAGGATTTTTCGAGAGCTCAAATGAAATTCAAAAAGCCAAATTTTTAGGCTTGTTTCACAAGAGTTTTTATTCAAATGTTTATACTAACACCCAACAAAACTTGAATACTTTTCTTAAAGGTTTTTTTCGTCTTCAAGAAGGTCAGAAGTCATTTTGGACAGTAGTTGAGAAAAAACCGGAGGAAACGGCGCTATTCGCTCAAGTTTATCCTGAGTTTTTTGGAAATATAAAACCAATAACTAAGACAAGTGTTGCGCTATTGTCTCCAATGGAGATTTTCCAAATGTTTCTTGAAACAGGCATGCTACCCAAAGGGATGTCTGGCTTTCAGCACTTGGCTAGGGAGTTGTCAGATTTCAGGGAGAATGACCTTAAGAAGTTGAGGATAGTAATTCATGCTGGACTTCAGTCCGAAAAAGGCAGGCAGAATTTCTACAAATTTGCTACTTACGTGGATCTGACTTGGTTTTTGAAATTGATCCATCAGGATCTTCCAAAGGAATTGGACGAGTTGATTAGTCATGTCAATAAAAAAGTCCAATTAGATATTTTTGCGGATCTCCGAATTAGTAAAAAGTTGGATAGGTTGATTTTTATTGCAGCACGTTGGTCCGGTAGGGGTGTTTTGATAAAAAGTCCTACAGAGATCCTTTTGGGTATAGTCGAAATATGGGTGGATTTGGTTGATTCCGAGGTGATAAAGCAGGTTTTTTCATCTGACCATCAGACACCCGAATCGGTAACTATTCAGAAAAACTCCAGTAGTAAACTGAAGAGGGTAATAGATGAACTGTCCACTGTAGAAGAAAAGGAGATGGTGCTGATGCCACCGGTGGAGATTGAACCAATTGATTATGGGGAAGGGGTGAGTATTGCAAATGCGGGTTTGATTTTATTTTGGCCCTTCTATGGAAGATTTTTTAATGCCTTGGGGATGGTCGGAAGAGAAGGGATGAAGGGAGAAAAAATCAGAGAGCGAGCCATTCAGCTCCTTCAATATATTGCTACAGGGAGGACTGAGTTTGAAGAATGGGATCTTACTCTGAATAAGATTCTGTGCGGAGCAACTCCTGACTTTCCAGTATCTCCCAGCATCGATATCACTGCGGAGGAGGAAGAGTTGTGTGGCAAATTGATCAAAGGCTCTATCTACAACTGGGAAAAGATGAGAGGGACAAGGATGGAAACTTTCCGGGAAACCTTCGTAGCACGGGAAGGGAGGCTATATCGAAAAGAGAACAGGTGGGAGTTGATAGTGGACAAGAAAGCTTACGATGTCTTACTAGATACCTTGACTTGGAATATTTCCATGATTAATTTGAGTTGGATGAATACACGAATAAATGTACAATGGAGATGAAGACTAGTTTAGATCAGGCATTAATTCGGCCTATCCTGGATCACTTGGATTGGTTGAAGGCATTTCTTGAAGTGAGGATCAGGGGGCACTTTGATGAAAAAAATGAAACTGAGCAGTTGCCTCCCTTACCGATATTCGATGATGACCTAATACCCTACAATCAGTTTGTTTCTACCAATCAATTAGACTTTGTAGAGAGGGTCGTGCTACTGATGAGTATAGTGCCTTTACTTAGTCCCCAGATCTACGATTGCTTTTTTATTCAAAATAGCTCTATTGGTAGACCTTTCTCTGAATTTGGGGGCATAGAACTTAAATCTCACCGAGGATTCATTCCAACAGCCGAAACTATAAATTTTGTACTTAATGGGAATGATGTCAGGAAGCGAATGGAACTGTGCCAGATTTTTTCTGAGGATCACTTTTTTTTCAAGAACCAAATTCTTCACCTTGAGAAAAGCCCTGATACGTCCTCTTTTTGGTCCAGTAGATTGGTGATTAATGAGGACTTTTTTTACCATCTAATTTCAGGGGAAGAAATCAAGCCTAAGTTTTCGACTGAATTCCCAGCCAAGGAGCTCACCACTAAATTGACCATGGACGATTTGATTTTAAATCATCAATTGAAAGATGAATTGTCCCATATCTTGACGTGGATAAAATATCGCGAAGAAATCAAGTCCAATGATTCTTTGAGTAGAAATTTCAGGGCAGGTTACAGAGCATTGTTTTATGGCCCTCCAGGTACCGGTAAGTCATTGACAGTAGCGCTTTTGGGTAAGCTCACTCAGCATCCAGTATATCGGATTGATCTCTCTCGAATCGTGTCAAAGTACATTGGTGAAACTGAAAAAAACCTTTCCAGGCTTTTGGATAAGGCCGAAAATAAAAACTGGATTCTGTTTTTTGATGAGGCAGATGCACTGTTTTCCAAGCGAACAGAGATCAACGACTCTAAAGATAAGTATGCCAATCAAGGGACCTCCTATTTACTACAGCGATTGGAAGAATATCATGGATTGGTTATCCTAGCTACCAATCTTCGTCCGAACATTGATAAGGCCTTCGTGAGGAGATTTCAGTCTATTTTATATTTCAATCTTCCAAGCGTTCAGGATAGGATTCTGTTATGGGAAAATGCGCTGGTGAATATCAATATTTCTCCAGAGACAAATTTCCAGCGACTATCCGAAAAATATGAGGTATCCGGCGCGGCAATTAGTAATGCAATCCAATTTGCTTGGTTAAATTCCAAGAAAAATCAGAAAGAAATGATCACCTCACTTGATTTGGAGGCCGGATTATTGAGAGAGATGTCTAAAGAAGGTAAATCTGTTAGAGAATAATTATGTTTGATTACAGTTATTGGCCCGAAGGTTTACCTGCCGAGCTATCGATACAGATGAGGAATTTTCATCATAAAACACAGATTCTTGTTGATGGTGATTCTTTTTTAAAGCTGGGAAATACTATTCTGAAAGGTCAGATGAGTAATAAATTTTTTGAACTTATTGTTTTCCTTCCTAAGGGATATAGAACATTAGAAATCGCCAATTTGCTCCATAGGATTGTTCAGGCCGGAGCCAAAGTGGGACTTTTTGAAGTTGAAATTTTCGATCAAGAACTTGAGCAATTTGCCATTTTTGATAATAAATTATTGATTAGCAATAAATTGCATGAGGTAGAAGAGGATGCTTTTCCGCTGATACTTCAAAAGCACAGTGATTTTCAGCGGATTATGGAAAATAGTTTGTCAGTCAATTCGTCTTCTCAAGAGCTAAAAATGAAATTTTTGGCGAATAGATACTTTGTTTCAAAAGGGCAGGAAGTAGTGCTTAGTTGGGTAGTTGAAAATGCAAATTCAACTAGTTTAAATCCTGGGAACAGTGAGGTTGACGCAGTAGGTAATGCTTCGTTTTTAATAGAAAATGACGTTTTGTTTACAATTAATGCCAAAAATGCCAAAAATAAAAGTACACTGTCTATTTTCATTAAATGTTTAGAGGAGGAACTATTTGTACTAATAGTTTCTGTATTTAATAAAGATTTGTCAGACTATGTAAAGATTGACCCGATCTCCGAAGATGATAATAGTTATGGAGTTTATATTGGGGATCTCCTCAGAATCGAATGGTCATGCAAGACTGCTTCTAATTTGTCTGAGACTGTATTAGGTGAATTAAAAAATGTTGGATACCACAATTTTATATCTCTTGAAAACCGACAATTTGACTTCACACTAATACATTTCAATCAAATTATTACAAAACAGCTGAAAATATATCCCTTTTCAGCAGCAGGGCTAGTGTCCAAAAGTCAACATGTGGTTGATCAAAATTCAGTTCTATCAACTCAAAATTCACCTTTGCAGCTAAATAGGGAACATCCCACTTGGATAAGAAAGTTATTGATTGCTTTGAAAATCAACAAAAACAATGACAGGTTTTAGCTTCTTATTATTTTGTTCGGGAGTGAGTAAAAGTATCCTAGACAAATGCCCCGAATCTGAAAAAATCAAACACAGCAGTATCGGAGCTTCGGTGCTGTTTACGGCATTGCTCGCCATGGTTTCTTCCCACTTTGCATTCAGTCTTATATTTGCAAGCCCATGGACAGTTCTGTTCCTATCGTTTTTTTGGGCACTGATTTTGTTCAATCTAGACCGATACATCGTGTCTACATTGCGAAAAAAAGGGAATTTTTTTATGGAGATGTTGCAAATAAGTCCTCGACTTATTTTGTCCATGGCTATCGCCTTGGTTATCGCTAAGCCGCTTGAGTTGCAGATTTTTAAATCAGAAATTGACCAGGATCTCTATGGGAAACTGAAGACAAATACTTCCACACTGGCAAAAGAATACCAAGAGAAAGAAATTGCCTTTGATTTGAAAAAAAATCTATTGGACGATGAATTAAGAGGTTATTTTGAGTTGAAAGAGACTTATTATCGAGAATATAGATGTGAGTGTGACGGGACTTGTGGTACCGGAAAAGCAGGTGACGGGAAAGAATGTGCCAGAAAGAAAATTAAGTATGACGATTTCATAAAGGAATATCAATCCAAAGAAGCCACTGTTGGAGAAGCGTTGAGCCAAATAGAACAAAATAGGGTGTTTGCATTGGCGAATTTTCAAGAGGAGAAAGAAAGTCTAGAAGCTAGTTTTTCTTATGGACTTTTAGCTAGAATACAGGCCTTGAATAATTTGGCAAGTTGGGAGACTTGGACAGTTACCCTATTGATTTTATTGGTAGAAATTGCCCCCGTATTGACCAAATTGTTTACTGCCAAGGGACCTTATGATGACTTGTTAGCCATTGAAGAGAATAAGTTCAAGTATGATTACATCAAAAATATGTACCAATCAGGTAATAGGTTGGACCAAGATTATTTGTATAAGGCCCAAGAAATCAATTTGATAAGCAAAAAACACCATTCTGAAAAGCATAAAATGGTTAAAGAGTTATACCATGATCTGAGGCAGGAATTATCCAAACAACTTAACAAATGAAATTTCTTATACGATTGTTTCCCTTGCTCATATGGTTGATAGGTGTAAGTAATTCCGGACTTTTTGCGCAGGCTATCACTATGCCTATTCAGTCCGTGCCTGAGATGTCTTTGGATACTCTCAATTCCCAGATTTTTGATACCGAAGATGATTTTTCAGTTTTCATAGTTGAGTATCTCGACCTTCCAATGACGAATTCTGATTCTTCCATTAGTAAACAAATATTGAAGGACAGTCTTCACATGGTCCTCAATAGAGATAAGAAAATAACTATTCCAAAGGCTTATTTAAATGAGTTTTCGGATTTCATCATTGCAGATCCTGTTGCCATGAAAATAATGGCTCAAACTGTAGATCTAGGATCAAAAGTCAATCTTGCCAAATTTACATTTGAAGTAAAGGAAGGCGATCATTTCTTTTTGAAGTTTGATGTAAAAAAGGGTGGAATAGCAGGAATGCAGATTGAGGTGTTACTTAATGATGTCCGAATAGCTGATGACTTGTCAATCCATCGAAAAAAAGAATTTACTAAGAAATTCGTTGTATCTAAGATTGGTAAAGTAGATGTTGTGTTAAGATATTTTGGTTTTTTAAAGCTTCAGGGAGATATTGAAGTTGATATTGTTCCTATGAAACAGAAAATCAGGCTTCAACAGGCTCGACTTAATCGAGTCGTTCAAGAGGAATTGAATGTTCTGGTAAGGGATACTATCTACAAAACGCTTTTTGATGAGCCTGTTTTGGTGTCTCATAGTTTGAATTTAAAGGGAAACTCTGTTTTTGAGCGGCAACTTGAGCTTTCACAAGATCAGCAAGTTCTTGGATTTGCTGTTTTCCTGTTTCCAACTGACCAAAAGGAAAAGCTTGAATTTCAGCGTCGTGATGTGTATCGAGAGGATATTCTTCAGGATTTTGCATTAAAAGAATTAATTGGCAGGTCGCATGTCTACCTTCCCGAATTCACTTTTTCTGAATTGAATTTTTCCGTCTTTGATTTCAATCAGAAAAATTATTGGCTAAATGGTCAAAATCAATTTGTAGAAAGTTGGAATCTAAGCAAAAATAGCAAAAGAAATTATGCTTTTTTTGGAGTGAAAGATGACATGAAAGACCAGAGAATTCATATCAAATTGATCAACAAGTCAGCACTTTATGACCAAGAGATAAGTCTAAAAGTGATTGCACTGTTTGTCGAAAGTTTCAATGTGATTGAATCGGTGGAGGTTCAAGAGTTTGATGAAATAATAATCTTATCATTACTATGAATACAGCTTTAATGAGGTGTAGTTTTCTATTTGTGTTACTCGCTTTGAGCATGTTAGCTTGCAAAAATAAAGAGTATGCTAACCTAAAATCTAGCACTCGGAGAGTTTCTTCTGAGATGCGGTATTTGGAGAGAAATACAGCAGGCCTAGCTGCTGTCCTAGGAATCGGCGTTGCTTCTGAAAGCGTGGACACTACGGTAACTCAGTTTGCGCCACTAAAGCAAAAAAGTTATATTCAGGAGTATGATTTTTTATATGATGCTTTAAATGGTGAAGCTTCCACTAATTATCTCCAGTCATTAGAATATGATTCACTAAAGGAACAATTTAAAAGAAATGGCTTTGGTGATAAAACACTCCGTGAGGATGTGGAGGTCTATACGTGGTATCCTTATTGGATGGGTGATGTATGGAAGTCTTATGATTTTAACCTCATTTCAACGATTTCCTTTTTTTCTTATAAAATTGATCCTAAGACAGGGAGTTATCTCAATCCTGCACAAATCGTGCAGTGGAGAGAGACTGACTTGTTGGACTCGGCATCCAAGTATCAAACAAAAACCCTACTCAACTTAGCTTTGGAGGGTGATCAGAATCAGGAAGA
>JAFMBQ010000188.1 GCA_017858365.1 Algoriphagus sp.
GGCGTGGCTGAAACATAGAGGACTTGACCGGCTAAGTCTTCAAACTCTTCAAATTTCAAAGGTCTATTATCCAAGGCCGATGGAAGTCGGAATCCGAAATCCACCAGATTCACCTTTCTGGAGCGATCCCCTCCCCACATCGCCCGAACTTGTGGGATGGTCACGTGGCTCTCGTCAATCACCAATAAAAAATCATCTGGAAAATAATCCATCAAACAGAATGGCCGCATTCCCGGCTCCCGACGATCAAAATAGCGCGAATAATTTTCCACCCCAGAACAATAACCCAGCTCTCGAATCATCTCCAGATCAAACTCTGTTCGCTCTTGAAGTCGCTTTGCTTCCATGAATTTCCCTTCCTTTTCAAAGAAATTCACTTGAGCCACCATATCATCCTGAATCTCTTTGATCGCGGTATTAATTGTATCTCGACCAGTGACGAAGAGGTTTGCCGGGAAAATGGAAATGAGTTGCTCATCATTAAGTTTCTTTCCGGAAGCTGGATCAATCCGCTGAATCGCCTCAATCTCATCGCCCCAAAAGAAAATTCGATATCCCCAATCTGCGTAGGCAACGAAAATATCAACAGTATCCCCTTTCACCCGAAAAGTACCATGAGTCAGTTCAAGTTGCGTTCTACTGTAGAGAATATCGACCAATTTGAAAAGTAGCTGATTTCTGGGGATTACATCTCCGACCTGAAGCTTAATGATATTCTTGGCAAACTCCTCAGGATTCCCGATACCATAGATACAGGAAACAGAAGCGACTACGATCACATCCCTTCGCCCGGTAAGCAAGGAGGAGGAGGCACTCAGCCGAAGTTTTTCGATCTCTTCATTGATGGAGAGATCCTTTTCTATGTAAGTTCCCGAGCTGGGGATAAAAGCCTCCGGCTGGTAGTAATCGTAGTAAGAAATAAAGTACTCGACGGCATTCTCTGGGAAAAATTGCTTGAATTCCCCATAAAGCTGTGCTGCAAGGGTCTTATTATGACTTAGGATCAGCGTTGGCTTTTGCACCTGCTGGATCACATTAGCCACAGTAAAAGTCTTCCCGGAGCCCGTCACCCCCAGCAGAACTTGAGCCTGATCTGCATTTCGGATGCCTTTGACCAGTTTTTCGATCGCTTTAGGTTGGTCGCCCGTAGGCTTATAATCTGATGTGAGTTTAAATTCCATGGGATTGCTTGAAGATACCCAACACCATTCCCCTATACAAAAGTTTTCTAAGCTTGATTTTTATTGGGAGGTCAAGCGATACTTTCCAATGTTATAATACAAGTAATTTGTCCGCAAGATAACTACCAACAACAGTGGAATAATGCTCGGATGAAAAGACTGCCATCCCAAAATCCAAAAGACCACTGCGGCATCTGCCATAATCAAGGCAAACAGTAAATACTTCCGAACCCAAGGAGCAAGAGTCTTTGACCAAAGTCCTTTGATCAAAATTAAATGTCCAGGGAAAGCCCAGAGGATATTCCAATTCCACTTGGTCGCACTATGCTCGGTGGCAAACCAAAGTAAGGTTACCACAATCCCAATCAGGCCCAGCAAACCGAAAAAGGCTAAATCAAAGCCAATAAATAATTTCTTCTTCTTGAATCCGATAAAGGTGATCAGGGTAAAGACGATGGCTACCAGCCAAAAAATCCAATAGGGATTAAACGCTTCCATGGCTTTTTCTACCTTTGGAAATTCCATTATCGTAATAGTCTCCTTCACCAGAGGTCGCGTAGGACCGTCTCCTTGAATCTCTGCCCGGGCAAAGGACTCGAACATGTAATCCGGAAGAAATTGCTCTTGCAGCGGAGTCGCATCCACATCAATCACCGCTCCCAGTGCCAGATCGATTCCAAGATCAGCCCAAGTCAGGGTATAGACATATTCATCGATCAGATTTCGAAAGGTCTTCTCATCGGCCTCCTTGACCTCATCCTTCCAGATCAGCTTATCGCCCAGCACCAGATCCATCGCATCTCGGATCCGAGTGGCACAGTTGTCATAGAAGAAGTCGTAGCGATAGAAGCGTCGCTCCGGCTGGTAATTGACCTGAAGAAACTCCAGCATGTAGTCTGTCTGCTCCGAATTCAGATCAAGGACTTGCTCTTTGATGCCTCGACCCTGTCGGTCGTAGTCGGAGACAAAAGCTGCAAAGGTGCTCACAGAAAGCATGTAGTCCAGCTTACCGCTGGCAAACTTCCCGTAGAAATTAGGCGTGTTAAAATCAAAGGTGCCGTAGTTGAATACATAGTCTTCTCCGCTGGCCTTGTCCAGTACCCGAATCGCCGAGTGACCAAAGGCCGAATAGAGCTCATCTCCAGGATCTGCGGTAAGCAGGGAGATCCGAAAGGCCTGTCCCATTACCTGTCCTAAGGCACTGAAGGTCAGTAAAAAAATTAGTACTATATATTTCTTTATTTGAATCATTTTTTTTAACTTAGAAATTCTTTTTTAGACTACTTTTCGATGGTTACCAGGGTCAAAACGTTGTCCCATTTTTCCTTTTTCAGATGCCGAATATACTTGATATTCTTGGCAGTTTTAAGCTATTGCCTACCTGCAAACCTTCTCTTAGCGCAAGAAATCAACTCCTTTAAAACTATAAATTCGGGAAATTATGCCGATCCTGCAATTTGGAGGGTCTTTGATGGCGCTAGTTGGGTGGTAACTTTAGTCAAACCTAGCTTAAGCAACGACATTTATATAGATCGGACGCAGCTAGTAACTTTGACAGGAAATGAGCAGGCGAAAAGTATTTTTATCAATGCTGAAACCGGAGCAAATCAAAAGTTAAACCTATCGGGATTCGCCTTAGAGATATATGGCTCACTCAATGCCTTTGCTGGAGCAGCGCCCGGTACCGCATCAGGGACTTGGAATAGTCAAAATTGGATTGGGAATTCAATCGGAAGCAGGTTGATTTTTAAGGGAACCTCGAGAACAATTATTAGAAAAAATCATTGGAGTGGATTCACTACTAATAGTAGGTATAGTGTCATTATTGATCCTGGAATAGGACAAGAACTCACAATCGAAGAACCCTTCAAAGCGGTACAATTTACAATTAGCTCAGGTACTCTAATCCAAAAGTTAGACAGTTCTGTCATTCCTGCGGTCTGCGCTTCAATTTCTTTCAACACGGAAACCACTTTTTATGGTGCTGGCCCTTTTGGCACCCTAATAATTGAAAATGGAGCGAAATTTATCTCTCAGTGTAACGCAGGAATCCTATTTCGATCAGCTTCAGGATCGATCAGCGCCAGTACGCTGGATTTACAATCAGGTGGAGAACTGATCCTAGAGGGATCAAACCCGAGAATAGAGGCTGCGATTTATGCGTTAAATGGGACCATGATTTTTAGAGGGGGAACAATCCCGAAAACTTTCCTGACCAGTTCATTTTCTGATGCTGCGACCCCCAATCGAGTGACGAATTTGGAGCTTCAGGGAAATCAAAATCTAAGTCTTCCAGGTACATTTTTCGTCCAGGGAAATCTGACTCGGTCTGGTTTGGGAGCAATTTTAACCAACCCAACTGACCTTCACTTTGTGGGAGGTTTAAACCAAAACATCAGTGGATTTGCTTTGACAAGTCGGAATTTAACTGTAAATAAATCTGGTGGGAGGGTCAATTTGAATCAAAACCTAGCTATCACTCAAACCCTCTCCATGACCAGTGGCATTTTGAATTTCAACGATAACAACCTTTCTATAAACAGTTCCTCAATCGGGGGATTATTCTATACTTCGGGGTCTTGGGAAAAACTGCGGGAAGTCCAATACTTTTCCTTGCCAAGCATCATAAATGCTTCGAATGCGACATTCCCTTTTGCGGACCGACATCAAAAAGGAATTCGAAGTGTAAAACTTTTAGGAAATACGGGGCGGGAGGATCTTCGAATTAGATTTACAGAATATCTGGGCTCAGAATATAATTCCAATTTCAATGACAGTGATGGTACCCCAATACTCTATCGATTATTTAGCTATTTCTCCTTTTTTGGCATGACTACTAATTCGAATCCGCTCGAACTGCGTATTTCTGCAGCTAACTTAATTGTCGATCAAGTGGATGACTTGCGGATCGTGGCTACTGGCTATGCAGCTCCGGGCGCCCATTTAGCAGGTTTGGATCCTTCACTCCTTTGGGCACGCAGAAGTTTGACTTTTTCTCAGTTGGAAGGGACTAATTACACCGTAGGAAGTTTTCGCACCCTGAGCATCTTGCCGGTGACTTGGTTAAGTTTCGAGGGCCAGAGAAAGTCAAAAGAAATACAGCTTACTTGGAAAGTAGCTTCTGATATTCCTGAAAGTACCTATGAAGTGTTTCGCTCTGAAAATGGATTTACTGATTGGAAGAATATTGGATCTTTGACTAATCAGAAAAATTCAGAGACGGCTGTTTCCTACCAATTTTCAGATCTTGATTCTGACCCTTTCCAGAATTACTACTACCGAATCAAACAAACTGATTTTTTACCCGGAAGCTCTTGGAGTCAAGTGACTCTTGTTAAAGCACTACTTTCCACGGGAAGTTCTATTCAAATTTCTCCAAACCCATATTTTGGAGGTTCCATTCGAATAAGGATCCCAGCAGCCCTGGATTTGGTACAGTCTGAACTCATGATTCTTGATTTTTCAGGAAAATTATATTTCAAAGGATCCTTTACTAAATTAACCTTAGAGCAGCAATTACTGAGTTTACCTGCGGGGATTTACCTTATCAGGGTTGGCAATTCTGAATCCGCAGCACAGATCCGATGGATCAAGCGGTAAAGAATCAGCTAAGATTTAATGCGAAGGGCAATCATTTCTCCCATTTTTTCTAACTTCAGTCGCCAAATAACCCCAACCGATGACCTTTCTTCTTGTCTTATTAAGTGTTGCCATTCTGGTCTTGCTGATCGTCTGGGCAAAGTTGAATCCTTTTCTGGCCTTCCTGATCGCTTCGATCTCGGCCGGATTTCTACTTGGTCTCCCCGCCGATCAGATCGCCGGATCGGTGCAGCGAGGAATGGGGAATCTCCTCGGTGACCTGGTCATTGTGATCGTGATGGGTGCCATGCTCGGCAAGCTAGTCGCTGAGTCCGGTGCCGCCCAGCGGATCGCAGGGACGCTGATGAAGATCTTCGGAGAGAAGTACATCACTTGGGCCATGTCCCTGACTGGTCTGATCGTGGGTATTCCACTTTTTTATAATGTAGGTTTTGTCCTACTGGTACCTTTGGCCTTTACGGTAGCCTATCAGTACAAGATCTCCGCAGTCTATGTGGGGATTCCCTTACTGGCAGCCTTGTCTGTCACACATGGGTTTTTGCCACCCCATCCTTCGCCAGCTGCCCTTGTTGCACAGTTTGATGCCAATATGGGCTTGACCCTATTTTATGGATTTCTGATTGCTATTCCTACCATCATCATTGCAGGGCCAATTTTTGCCAAGACACTGAAAAACATCGAAGCGAATCCGCTCAAGACTTTTCAGGCCGAAATCAAACCTGAATCTGAACTTCCAGGCCGAGCTAATAGCTTTCTAACCGCTTTACTACCGGTAGTGCTTTTGGTAGGCACCACTGCTTTGAGCCTAAATACTCCTCCGGAAAGTCCCTTTGCGAAGCTGATTGAATTTATAGCCAATCCAGGAATGGTGATGCTGCTATCCGTTTTGGTGGCAACCTATACACTTGGATTGCGCAGGAAGTTTAGCATGTCACAATTGATGGATATCTATACGATAGCGACAAAAGATATTGCAATGATCCTCCTGATTGTGGCTGGAGCGGGTGCGCTCAAGCAAATCTTTACCGACACCGGTGTAAGTCTGGTTATTGCAGAAAGCTTACAGACTTGGGATATTCATCCCTTGATTTTGGCTTGGATTATCACGGCAATTATTCGCGTTTGTGTGGGTTCGGCAACTGTAGCTGGCCTGACTACTGCCGGGATCATCGCTCCACTGGTCACGACTATGAATGTGGATCCAAACTTATTGGTGCTATCTATCGGAGCAGGAAGTTTGATGTTCTCACATTTCAACGATGCAGGTTTCTGGATGTACAAAGAATTCTTCAACGTAAGCATCAAAGACACTATCAAATCTTGGTCCCTAATGGAAACTCTTGTCGCAGTCATCGGATTGTTAGGTGTGCTTATTCTTGACCTTTTCGTTTAATATAAATCAGTAAAACTCGCTTATGGAAACTCCAGAATCTAATTTCTCCAAACTCGGACTTGAACTCCCGCCTCCTCCAAAACCGCTGGGAGTATACAAACCCTGCCTGATTGATGGCAAATACCTCTATCTATCCGGCCACGGAACAGTGCAGTCCGATGGGACGCTGATCATTGGCAGAATCGGTGAAGACATGGATCAAGAACAAGGCAAACTAGCAGCGCGACAAGTAGGACTGGCCATGCTAGCTACCATCAAGGCAAATCTCGGCTCTCTTAATAGTGTGAAAAAAGTCATTAAAGTGTTGGGAATGGTGAATTGCATTTCCACTTTTGAAAAGCATCCCTACATTATCAATGGAGCAAGTGAATTATTTGCTCAGGTCTGGGGGGAAGAAAACGGAATAGGTGTACGATCAGCCGTGGGGATGGGATCGCTTCCGGATAATATCCCAGTAGAAATCGAAGCCCTATTCGAACTACACGAGGAGGATTAAAGCTAAAAGGGAATTCTTGAGGTGATTCGGGCTGTATCCCACTAACCAAGGTGAATGGGTATTCTAACTTTGCGTGGTCTGCTTGAGACACATCAGGGCATAATACTTAAGGCTGAACCAGTGCCTTGTAGGATTGGAAAATACTTAGGACATCTTTGACGTAATTCACGGCGAGGTGTCCTTTGGCAAATCCACTTTTCACAATCGGATCTTTATAGTATTCCGGATCGCTTTTCAAGGCTAAAAACTTCGAAACTTCCAACCAGGTCTGCGTATTTTTCCCATATTTCATAGTCAATCGCCAGGCATCTTCGACATGTCCATGTCCGATATTATAGGAAGCTAGGATAAATTTTAATCGCTCATTTGTATCCGGTACTCGCTCCATCCAAAACTTATCTAAATAACGAAGGTATCGCACGCCACCCAAAAGTGATTGGGCTGGATCATTTGGATTAGTCACACCAAAACGCTCTAATGTAACTGGCATTAACTGTAGTAAACCTTGTGCTCCTGCGTAAGATAGAGCTGTAGTATCGAATCGGGATTCTTTATACACTAGCGAGGCCAATAGCCTCCAGTCCCAACCCAATTGCTGAGCGCCCTCTTTGATGATTTCATCGTATTCAGAAATCTTATTTCCTACCAAAGAAGAAAAAGGACTTGTATTTCGAAAATAAGAATTCTTGGAATTAAGAAAATACTTCGAATAAAGATCAGGGATAAAACGCTTTTGCTTATCGGCTAACCAGCCATCCAGTTTTTCTAAAAGGATTGGAGAATTATCTCGGACCACCCATGCAACATTTCCTTCTTTGCTGACTTTCCAAGAAATATCTAAATTATCATACATGGTAGCATTTGCCAAGGCAATGTTTTGATCAGCAACCGTCCATTTGATTTTCCCATCTACGACTTGATCAATGAGCGCCTCTTCACGTTCAGCAGCTGGCAAAATGGTAATCCCAAGTTGAAGAGAGTCTTTCACTTTGTACAACTGAGAAGCATACGTAGTTCCTTGTCTCACGTAGATGGTATCTTGTCCCAAATCCTCCCAAGCTTTGATCTTCTCCGAGCCTTTTGTGCCGACCAGCACGCTATTCATTTTTCCTAAAGGAATAGAAAAAGAAGCCCCAGCAGTCCGATCGGGACTTTCCTCCAAATTCATAGCGATCAAATCGACTTTACCACTTTGGAGGTAATTAAATGCAAGATCGATATCTGAAACCAAGACCAATCGGAGTTGGACATTCAGTCGCTTAGCCAGATCCCTGAGTAACTCATATTCATAGCCCATTCTTCTACCTCGGTAGATGTAATAGCCAGCAGTGTTGTTGTCGACAGCAGCTATGATAAAACCTCTTTTCTCAATTCCTGGTATGTCAAGAATGTAAGTTTCTTTACCAAACTTCACTCCAAGCTGTTTTTCCAAAAAGGTACACTGCACCCCAAAAATCAACAGAGTACAAACGGAAATAAATAGGATCGCTGCTCTTCTCATTAAAGTGGGTCATTGAAACCCAGGATGTTCCGAAGCCCATTTGGCAAATGCTA
>JAFMBQ010000189.1 GCA_017858365.1 Algoriphagus sp.
AATCGTACTCCGAGTCCGCCGCAGCGTGTACTCCTACTACTCCTTTTCCACTTCTTACAAATTTCTGAAGAGAAGCTCGTGTCGCCTCATCGAAAATAGTCCCAGTACTGCTGACCAAAATCAACACATCGTATTTGGCTAGACTTTCCTCAGAAAGAATTTTAGGATCTTCAGAGGCATGCACACTGAATACCTGCTTCTCTCCCATCTTCTTCAGGGCCACCACTGCATTTGGGATGGATTGGTGGCGGAATCCAGCTGTTTTGGTAAATACCAAGGCTTTAAATTGCTGGGCAGGAGCAATCAGGATAATGCTGAAGACCAGCCCTAAGGTGATAAATATGCGTTTTAGATTCATAGGTTTTTGGGTTTTTGAAAATTGAAAATTCATTACTAACTATTATTATTAGGACTAGTCCGTTTTTCTAAAAGGTAATCATCCTAATCGGATTTGTATAACTCTTAAATATGAGACACTTCTGTAATCGGTCTTCTCTCAGCCTATCACTTGATAAGTTCAAACTTTTCTCCTGCTTCTTTTCTGGAAAAGGCATTAAAATGCCACCATTCTGAGCCGATACCTGTGAATCCAGAAGTAGTCATTACCGATCTGAGAATCTCTCGATTAGCGACCTGAGCTTTTGTAATAGTTCCAGAGGCAAGCATCTCCATCTCTCGATCTGGATAGGCAGCGTAGCCAAAGAAATCATATCCGGTCCCCATATCAAGTGGTTGACCAGATTCATTGTCATAAATGGTAAGGTCAACAGCCACTCCGAAATTATGTAAACTCCCAACTTTTGGATCTGCCACGTAAAGCGGTTTCAAGCTATCCGGCTTAGCTAGATTATCCCAGAGAATTTGCTGCACACTTAGCGGGCGAACGCCGTCATAAATTAATAGGGTCAAGTTTGGATAGCTAGCCTGCAATTTTTCTTGGGCATTTTTGAGTCGATCTGCCACTTCGGACTGAAGAAAGGCTTTTGTCAGATCTCCATAAACGTCCTGACCAAAGAAATTATCAGTGGTGCTGTATTTCAGATCTACTTTAATACCGGGAATATACTCTTCAAGATTTATCAAGCCCTCAGCAAGTAGTTGCTTTTCCAGCTCCGGAACCTCAACCTCCAGCTCCACTTCCGGAATGGGATCCAATACCTCACGTTGTTGCGAGGTAAAAATCTCCTGATCACTTTTAGGTGAAGAACAGGCTATCGAGACTAAAAATAATGGGAGGATAAGCTTTTTCAAGAGTTTAGATTTTTATTAACTAGGGTAGCGGATGCCTGAGCTGTGGGCAAAACCACAATATCAGCCAACACCACATGTGCAGGTCTATTTACTACAAATTCTATGATTTCTGCAATGTCTTGAGCGACAAGAGGTTCAAAACCCTGATAAACCTTTCCCGACCTGCTTTCGTCCCCTTTGAATCTAACCATAGAAAACTCTGTCTCTACTAAACCGGGATGGATGGCAACCACTCGGATCCCAAAGGGATTTAAATCCATTCGCATTCCTTTGGTAATCGCATCCACAGCAGATTTTGACCCACAGTAGACATTTCCATTCGGATAGGCTTCTATACCTGCAATTGATCCAATATTGATTACCATTCCGGATTTCCGGTCGCACATTCCAGGAATGATTGATTTTGTTACATAAAGTAAACCCTTGACATTGATATCTATCATCGCATCCCAATCATCCAAATTCCCAGTTTGAATCGGATCCATGCCATGCGCATTTCCTGCATTATTGATGAGGACATCTATGGCTTTCCACTCTTTAGGGAGATTTCCCAAGATTTGGAGAACGTTCTCCCGCTCACGCACATCAAACACCAAGGGCAAAAATGCTACACCTTCAGCTAATTCTTCGCGCAATTCTTCCAATCGATCCGCACGTCTTCCAGTAGCTATTATGGAATACCCATTTTTTGCCAGCGTAAGCGCTGTGGCCTTTCCGATTCCGGAAGTAGCACCGGTAATCAAAGCAATTTTCTTCTTCATGATAGCAAGATAAGGGATTTAACAAAAAGCAAAAAGACCGATACGATTGATCGGCCTTTAAGAAATATGGTTTTTATCAGCTGGAGAAACTGGTTTCTTTTACTGAAAATTCAGATAAACCGTAATCGACCTTCTTCTGATGGAAGAAATCGCATCTCTAAATAATGGGTTGGTATTTTCAGCTTGATAGATATTATTCAAGCCATGAGAGAATCGGATTTCAGGAGCAAACTTGAAGTATTTGAAATAAATCTCAAAGCCCATCCCCATTTCCAAGGAGAAGTCTTTCCCGGTAGTCACGAGCTCTTCAATATTGGCTTCATCCTGACTTTTAGTTCGAAAGTTATAGCTCGCTCCGCCTACCCAATACATTCGAGTATTATTGAATCGGATGGATCTATACTTGAAGAGAAGCGGCAATTCAATTAAAGTTGCTTCAGATTTTATAAATTGGCTATTAGATCCTGGAGTTGTATTTGGATCTGCAGAATTACCAGGAATAGTACTGGTATTATCTACTGAGGCAAAATAACTCACCTCAGTTTGATACTCATAAAACCCCACCTTCGGTGTAAAAAGCAATTGAACCTGATCATGAAAACTCAAGATCCCTGTGAATCCCAGAGAAAACCCCGGAGAAAATTGGGGAAAAACCCCTCTAACCGTTGGGCTGGTACCGTCAGGGTTTAACAAAAAGGAGTCAGTATATTTTACTCGATAAGCCGAAGTGTGGCCCGCCAAGAAGAACCCATAGGAAAGTGTGCGGTTATCAGAACCTGAGGTACTAGTCAATCCGAACATCCCCTGAGCAAAGGACTGAGAAGTTAAAAAACTCGCTACAAAAACAACAAGGATTACTTTACCCCGGTGTAGATTGAGCTTATTCCAAAAGTGAGTGATTTGCATACGTTGCTAGTAAAGCCGACTTTTTTCAATACCGCCAAGAATTCTTCCCCATCCGGGAAAGCCTGTACGGATTCAGGAAGATAAGTATAAGCAGAATTGTCTTTGGATACTATTTTTCCTATTTGAGGCAAAATAGTATTCGAATAAAATGAATAAGCCTGCTTCATTGGAGTGACAGTTGGCTTGCTAAACTCAAGAATTACAGCCTTTCCACCAGGCTTCAATACCCGATACATATCCGACAATCCCTTCTCCAAATTTTCAAAGTTCCTGACACCAAAAGAAACGATGACTGCATCAAACTTATTATCCTCAAAAAGTAAACCTTCTGAATCGCCAAGCTGCAAATCAATAATATGCTCCAGTCCGCGCTTCTTCATTTTTTTTCTTCCCTCGGCAAGCATCCCTTCTGAGATATCCACTCCAATGATTTTATCAGGATTGAGGGCCAATGCTTCGATGGCAAAATCTCCCGTGCCGGTAGCAATGTCCAGAATCAATTTCGGTTGATCTTTTATCAATAACTTGATAGCCTTTTTTCGCCAAATAATATCTATCCCCAAACTCAACACGTGGTTGAGGAGGTCATATTTTGGGCTGATGTTGTTAAACATCTCCGCTACTTGAGCTTTTTTAGAGTCTTTTTTATCTTTGTATGGAACTACTGACATCACGAATCGGTCTTTGAAAGGGCAATAATACTGAAGAAACCTGAGGAAAGGAAAAATGTTCGGTTCCGAGTTATTTCAGACTCTTCCGCTTAAAATTGTACTTTTGCAATCAAATCCTTAATCATGATTCAGAAAGCAGCATTTGTCATCAGTAATTCTAACCCTGGAAATTGCCCAAAACCAGATCGTGCCGAGATTGCATTTATCGGCCGATCTAATGTGGGAAAGAGTTCCCTGATCAATATGCTCGTTGGTCAAAAGGGGCTAGCCAAAACCTCCCAAAAACCTGGTAAGACACAATTGATCAATCATTTTGTGATCAATGATCGCTGGTATTTGGTCGATCTCCCAGGCTACGGCTTCGCCAAAATCAACCTAAAAGTAAAGCAAGGTTGGGAGAATATGATCAGCACCTATCTTACCAAGAGAGAAAATCTCTGTGGAGTTTTCGCATTGATTGACAGTCGATTGGAACCACAATCAATCGATCTTGAATTTTTACTCTGGTGCGGTACTGAAGGTGTGCCGACTGCAATAGTATTTACAAAAGCAGATAAGCAGTCAAAATCAAAAACCGATCTCAACATCCGAGCCTTTCTAAAGAAATTAACTGAGGTTTTCGAAGAAGAACCAGACTACTTTGTGACTAGTGCGGAAGCTGGAACCGGTAAAGCGGAATTGACTGCCTTTATCGAAAAGTTAGTCGTGGAATACGAAAGTGGAAAATGATTTAACCTGGATTATGCTTTAGGATTCGAAGTAGATTTTCTACTGTATATTTCAGGTCTAAAGGATACTCTTATATTTGCAAGCTGAAAAAACACAATACATGGATTTCAAAGAATTAGCAACAGTATCTGGTAAGCCAGGTTTATTCAAAGTACTAAAACCTACAAGAAGTGGGGTCATCTTAGAAAGTCTAGATGGAAAGAATTCGAAACTGGTAGCCGGAATGTCGCAGCGAGTATCCATACTTAGTGATATCAGTATTTATACTCTTACTGAAGAAGGGGCTGAGCCGCTTAAGTCGGTGATGCAAAAGATCGAGAAGGAATTTGCAGGAGATCTAGGATTGGATTCTAATCCAGATGATGCTGAACTCCGTGCTTTTATGAAGCATGTACTTCCTGAAGTGGACGAAGCTCGAGTATATACCTCCGATATCAAAAAATTAATTTCTTGGTATTCACTTATAAGAGCCCAAGCACCTGAAACACTTGCTGAATCGGTTGAAGAGAAAAAAGAAGAAGAAAAATAATTCAAGCCCCGAATCTGGGGCTTTTTTGATTAACGCTCATGCCTGACAATTCCTCAAAAGACACCTTTCTATTCCTTAAAAAGGATTTTGAATTGCCTGAATTAGCAGAAAGCTTCGATGAAGATCAGGCGATTCTTATGCTATCCAAAGCCGTAAGCCAACTCCTGGATCGGGATTTCGAAAGATTACTCCAAATCTGCTATCGGATCGATTTAGGAGAGGAAAAGCTCAAAAAAATCCTGCATGAGTCCGAACCAGACAGCGTTTCGCTAGACTTGGCCAGAGCACTTTGGGAGAGGCAAAAGCTAAAAATTGAGATCAGAAAAAGGTATTCCTAACGTTTTTAGCGGGAATTTATCAGGACAATTCCTTATTTTTTGATTCCCAAAATCAAACCCTTCCCCATGGCAAATCCCATCTGGATCATGACTTCAGCTTTTGATACGCTGAATCTAGACCAAACTATCAAAAAAGCTTTAGAAATCGGCGTACAGGGCTTAGACCTTTGCGTTTTTCGAAGAGATGGCTCACGCAATGATTTTGTAGCTACGCATCTAGACTATAATACTTTTGGTTCGGATGAGGCAAAAATGACTTTGGATAAATTCAATTCTGCAAAACTCAGACTATCTATTGGCGCTTTTGAGAATCTAATTGGTGGAGATCCAGTGCATCGGATCAAAAATCAAAACCATCTGCTCCGACTTATCCGAATGGCCTACCTCATGGGAGGAGATGAAAATGATGTAAAAGTCGGGACATTTGTAGGCTACAATCATGAACTTGGAAATCAAGAAGGCGGATTTGAAAAGAACCTACTCGAATATCAAAAAGTCTTCACTCCGATCATCAAGTATGCGGAAGATCTTGGAGTCACCCTTCTCTACGAAAACTGCCCCATGGAAGGCTGGAGAAGTTCGGGTCATTTCGGAACATTCAATAATCTTCCCGGTATCTTGGCCGCTCGAAAACTCATGTATGAACTCATCCCTTCTCCAAATCACGGTGAAATCTATGACCCTTCTCATGATGTTTGGCAGCATACGGACCCAGTAGCTGTAATACAGCATACCGACATGAACCGACTGAAAAGAATCCACGTCAAATCAACAAGAAATTTCCCAGATCCTTATTGGGGAAATATGTATCCCATGCAGGAAGTTCGTGAAGAATGGGTGGAAAAAACAGGGATTAGCTCGAGCAAAAGCCCTTGGGATAGGCACCATTACGAGGCTACTCTTCCGGGATTTGGGTTGGGAGATTCTATGGATTGGAGGGCATTTGTCAATTCGCTCAAAGAAAATGGATTTACCGGGCCCTTCGAAATCGAGAATGAAGCGGTTCTATCTAAGCAGACTGGAAAAATGGGCGCAATCGTCCAAGGCTGTAAAGCTGCCGTACAAAATCTCGCACCGTTACTTTATGAATTGGGAGATGAAGGTTGGCAATATCCAGATTCAGCATACCAACCACTTTTGGAAGTTAATCGTAAGGACATTCCATTGATGAATATGGAGTCAATTTCCTAAACTACTCAAGAGCATGTATTTGGAAAACACAATAGTTTACGCTGTGAAAATAAACTTTCCTCTACGTAGAATGAATTTGATCTTTATGAGCGGACTTAGACCTTATGTTGAACCAAACGGTCAACGCTATTTAGGGAAGTACACATTTCAGCTTTCTTACTTTAGCTTTCAACCTTCTCTTCTTAGCTTTTACCAATAATGGCCTCATAACCTTGATCAGCAGGAAGATTCGCTCTAGTTGCAGCTTCCACAGCCAATTGATCACAGCGCTCATTTTCGATATTACCGGCATGGCCTTTTACCCAGATAAATTTGGGCTTGTATTTCAAATGAAGCGGAATGTAGCGAAGCCAGAGATCAGGATTCTTCTTATCCTTAAACCCCTTTTTCTGCCAAGCCCAAAGCCAGCCTTTCTCCACCGAATCCACCACATATTTACTATCCGAATAGATCTGAACTGGGAATTCAGTGCTTTTCAATTCTTGGAGCGCACGTATCACCGCCAAAAGCTCCATTCTGTTGTTGGTCGTAAGGCGAAAGCCCTCCGCCAATTCTTTTCGATGGCCCCCAAATTTCAACACAGCACCATAGCCGCCCGGACCCGGATTCCCTTTTGCTGCACCGTCTGTATAAATCAAAACCATGATCAAAGAAATAAAATCTGAGTTAAATAATCGAATTGCATCTAGATAACTTCCGCGGGAAAGACGTTTGATTTAAAAATTTTCACAGCAATGGAAAGCAAAATAATTCCAAAAATTCTTCTCAAAACATCCAGTCCGGTTTTACCCAGCTTTCGCTCAAGCCAGTTCGTGCTTTTGAGTACTCCATAGACAAAGATCAAATTCATCAGGATTCCGATGGCAATATTGACCTGCTCAAATTCTGCTTTAAGCGTCAAAATGGTAGTCAATGTCCCAGCTCCAGCGATCAATGGAAAAGCAATTGGAACGATAGAGGCTCCTGTGCTAGCTTCAGGATCGACTTTGAAAATCTCAATCCCTAAGATCATTTCAGCTCCAATTACAAATATGATAAGTGCACCCGCAATGGCGAAATCCTCTACTCCAATACCAAAAAGGCTCAGAATAGATTCCCCAGCAAACAAAAATACGATCATAAGCAGTCCAGCTGCAAGTGTTGCTTTCGCGGACTGAATATGGCCAACTTTTTTTCTCAAATTGATGACAATAGGGATAGAACCGAGAATATCAATCACTGAAAATAAAATCAGGGAAACGGATAAAATCTGCTTGAAATCAATCATGCCGCAAAAGTAGACAATTAATCCCGATAGGTTAAGCAAGATTCAAAAGCAAATCAGAATGCTGAAATCAGAAGTCTAAACTTTGCAATAGTTTCGAACTAGTATTCGGTGCCACAGCATTTTTGCTCAAAAGACTGGTAAATAAAGAATCAATTTTCTGCATACTCTGCACTCTCAGCGGCTTTGCGGTGAAAAATTCCTCAAACCATCCAAAAAGAAAAAACCTTCAAGGTCAAAAAAGACCTCAAAGGTTGAATTGGTTAATACTTACTTAAAAACTCCATAAGTCGATCCATCTCTGCATCAGTGATGGCAGGGAAATTAGCGATTCGGAAGCTAGTAGGCTTCAAGGGGCCGTAGCCACCTCCCAATTCCATTCCTGCTTCTTTGGCTTCCAATTTCACCTTAGTGATAATTTCTTCTGGCCCAGTCACTGCCAAAACTGTGGTACTTCGAGTTTCAGCATTATCCACCAACATCCGAAGCGATTTAGTTTGCACAATGCAATTTTCAAGCTTTTTTATGCGATCATG
>JAFMBQ010000190.1 GCA_017858365.1 Algoriphagus sp.
TAAGGCATTGTTGTGAATTGCTTTCAAATTGTATCTTTCCAGTGGAAATCACAGCTCTCAGATAGGTTCTTATAAATAGTAACTTGTTGTGAATTGCTTTCAAATTGTATCTTTCCAGTGGAAATCACAGCATAGCCCTAACGTACTTCCAATTGGTTAATGTTGTGAATTGCTTTCAAATTGTATCTTTCCAGTGGAAATCACAGCCTGGTGCTGGAGAATCCCGAAGGGGGCATGGTTGTGAATTGCTTTCAAATTGTATCTTTCCAGTGGAAATCACAGCAATGTTACCCGCACTTCTTATAAGTGCTTGGTTGTGAATTGCTTTCAAATTGTATCTTTCCAGTGGAAATCACAGCACAGGTCCGCCAAGCGCAAAAGGTTATTAGTTGTGAATTGCTTTCAAATTGTATCTTTCCAGTGGAAATCACAGCGCTTTTCAGTTGTTTAAAAAGTGAAAGTAAGTTGTGAATTGCTTTCAAATTGTATCTTTCCAGTGGAAATCACAGCGCGGAAGATTTTATTGGCGGATAGTTCCAGTTGTGAATTGCTTTCAAATTGTATCTTTCCAGTGGAAATCACAGCTTTGTAATGGTAGGCGGTAAGGTTGTCAGAGTTGTGAATTGCTTTCAAATTGTATCTTTCCAGTGGAAATCACAGCACAAAACTTTGACGATAAAGATAAGGCATTGTTGTGAATTGCTTTCAAATTGTATCTTTCCAGTGGAAATCACAGCGTAATACTGTTCGTAACTCCATGTGGGGAAGTTGTGAATTGCTTTCAAATTGTATCTTTCCAGTGGAAATCACAGCTCTAAAAAATAAATATTCAACTTTCAAAAGTTGTGAATTGCTTTCAAATTGTATCTTTCCAGTGGAAATCACAGCAATCATTCAGGTTTCTTTCCAGACCCTAAGTTGTGAATTGCTTTCAAATTGTATCTTTCCAGTGGAAATCACAGCATACCCCACGATAAGTGGCTGGTATGCTGTTTTTTATGATCAAAATTGGAATTAGAAAAACTGGCTAATTTTTGGGCTTCTATAGTAAGACCAGTCAGGTTTCAAAAACCTGACTGGTCTCTTTAACCTAAAACAATTCGAGCTGCTGGGCTGGAGCCTCTGCCTCTATCGGTTTTTTTCCATAGAAAACTTCCATCATTCCAAATTGCTTATCGGTGATCTGCATAATTCCTACTTTTCCTTTTGGGGGAAGATTTATTCTTATTCTTCTGGTATGCACTTCCGCATTTTCCCGACTGGCGCAGAATCGCATGTATATCGAGAATTGAAACATTGCAAACCCATCATCCAAAAGTCTCTTTCGGAATTTAGTGGCGATACTTCGATCCTTCTTGGTATCGGTGGGCAGATCAAAAAAAACTAAGACCCACAAACTCCGATAGGCATTAAGTCTGGAATAAAAGCTTTCATTCATATTCGGGATAAATGATTTTACGACTTACTCCAGCAAAACACTCGTAAAGTGAATTAGTAGTTCGGCTAGCAGCTACCATCAAGGGACTCTTCTGCCCATCAATAATCACATCCAAGGCAGGAATGGTCAATAGCTCTTTTTTAAGTGCTATGGTCAACTCATCATAAGAATCTTCGGTTTCTACTATATGCGAAACCACCAAGTCCACAAAAGGACGGTAAGGCTCCATAATATCATCAGCGAGGCAATAGGCATTGTATTTATTATGATGCCATATTCCTACGTTTGGAAGCAATCCAGAAGAAACCAAGGCTCTTGCGATCACGGCCCGGAGAATTGCATAACCGTAATTCAACAAATTGTTTGGAGGAATTCCAGCTTGACCTCGATTGAAATCGGGGATATCGAATAGGGTTTGCCAATAAATAGCTGCTGCCTGAGCCTCATGATTACCCGTATCTCCCGAATTTACATTTTTCGCCAGATACTCCATTCGCTTACTTGATTTCCCTTTCTCCTTGAGCAAACCATGTTGATTGGTGATTTTGGAGGTAATGGTTTGTTGCCAAAGGTTTTTCTTGAGCGGCACACTGGCATCTAATTGCTTCCCAATCCTCTCTGCCTGCTCTGTATGTCCATGCATGGGAAGTAAAAGTCCATCTGGGAGATGTTGAGAATTGCAGGTCACTACGGCTACTTTCCTGTCGGTCAATTTCCCCAGTAATCCATTGGTGATGGTGATCTGCTGATCTTCCAATACAATCATGCCCAAATCCTCTATTGCCACCGTACGAGTTGGTTTATCATCCGGAAAGCTAATGACCAACTGTTCGTTTTTAGTGCTGAGGTAGGCTGGGTTGCCGAAAAAGAGAGTTCTTTTGATCATTTTTTTTAGGGTTTGGTCAAACGTGACAGGTTTTGAAAACCTGTCACGTTTCTATTCCAAATTCTTATTTATTAGCCATTCCTTCTTTATCTCCATTGAGCTTTCAACTTGTTCCAGACTATCAAAATAATTTAGGTAATAGACTCGATTAAGTTTAGATGGAAACTCTCTACGCTGGTATGATTGCCAACTAGAATACTTCCAAACCCTGTAATCTTTTGAAAAACCGTGTTTGATAGGATTCAAATGGATATAAAGAAAGGTTTGCTGCCATTGTGATTCATTCAAAATCGGTTGTCTTTGAAAGGCTCTCATAAAAAGACTCCCCTTTCGATCGTATTTAAGATTATATGCTTTGGTGTAGGAGTTAAAGAAATCAGAGAAAGCCTTAATTGCTGGGTTCTTTGATGGGTGCTTAATAAGACCTGTCAGGTTTTGGAAACCTGACAGGTCTGACTTTACGCCAACTAAAAAATGAAAATGATTCGGCATCAAGCAATAGGCATAGGTATCCACCACCCCTCCCAAGTACTTCTCATATTGCTGCAGAAAATACCGATAGTTATCCTCCTCTCGAAAAATATTCTCCGAGCCGTTGGCGTGATTGTAGATATGGTAGGATTGGCCTGATTCCATTATTTTAATTATTATTTCTCTGTCCTTATTTAGTTACTCTAATAATAATCATTACTTGAAATTTAGACCTGTCAGGTTTTGGAAACCTGACAGGTCTGACTTTACGCCAACTAAAAAATGAAAATGATTCGGCATCAAGCAATAGGCATAGGTATCCACCACCCCTCCCAAGTACTTCTCATATTGCTGCAGAAAATACCGATAGTTATCCTCCTCTCGAAAAATATTCTCCGAGCCGTTGGCGTGATTGTAGATATGGTAGGATTGGCCTGATTCCATTATTTTAATTATTATTTCTCTGTCCTTATTTAGTTACTCTAATAATAATCATTACTTGAAATTTAGACCTGTCAGGTTTTGAAAACCTGACAGGTCTGACTTTACGCCAACAAAAAATGAAAATGATTCGGCATCAGGCAATAAGCATAGGTATAAAAACCCTTCCCAAGTACTTCTCATATTGCTGCAGAAAAAACCGATAGTTTTCCTCCTCTAGAAATATATTCTCCGTGCCATTTGCATGATTGTAGATATGGTAGGATTGATTTGGTTCCATAAAATTGAAAATAATTAGTATCAAATTTTAAGTCATAAACTCAATCTCACCACTCAGAGTCATTCTGAAGTCTTTGGCTTCTATAAGAAAATTATAATTTGAGGGGGTCAACAATAGCCTTGGAATTATAAAATCTTTACTAAAGCTTGAAAAACCATCTTTACCCTTTGTTCCAAATACCTCTTTTGGAAAGTCTATCAACAATTGCTGATCATTTCTAGACTCCAAATGATGTTGGAACAGAATCCTTTGAGCATTTGCATCTGCAAGTTTCTTTACAAAATATAACCTAGCTGAAAATTCCTGTTTGTTCAATCCACTCAGTTCAGTCCTATCGTTGTAATAAATCAAAACCTTTTGTCCCACCTGAAAAACATGATATAGACTAACTTTCTCCTGACTTTTTCCGCTCCCTAGATCCAAAACCTGCTCAAACAAATCATCCAGTTTATAACTACCAATTAATTTACCAACTTTCGAGGCTTCCAAAAGATTAATTGGAACTATTTTTCTTTGATTTAATCCTTTATAATATCCAAATGCATAATTATCTCCAGAATTAGTGTAATACATATTCTTATAATCATACTTCGATTTATAAGTTTGCTCTTTAAGCTCAGTTACTTTATCTGCATCTAAAAATCCCCTACCAGCCTTTACCCTAACTCTGACTCTCCTAATAGTCTTCCCATTAAAATCTTTTATTTCCGAAAGAGCGACTCCATCCGACAACTGGCTTTCTATATGTCTTTTCAAATATGGGTCTACTATTTCGTCTTTATCTATTTTAATATCAGCAATCGGTTTTCTCCCAACCACCCACATTTCATCTTTGCCGTTTGATTTACAAAAAATAAAATTACCTTCTTCATCTCTGCTTGGCGCACCGCTTTCGTCACGTTTTGCAACTTTTATTTTCCCATAAAAAGTATCCAAATGGAGTTGACCTCTGACTGAATCCCCTTGGTTTATCTTAGGAATCTTATTGCCATTTTCATCAAAGACCAGATTACCTTCCATGTTTCTTAACCAAACTATTCTTCCTCTTTTTCTAACAACCTTTTTTCCTAGAGAAAACGCTTGGTCCTTATTAGGTACATTATTGATTAGGATTTTTTCTTTAATTTCTTCTAGCAATTGATGTTTGAATCCTAGGAAAGGCAGCAAAGGATAGTTTTTAGTTTGATAATTCTCACAGTCCTCAAAATACTTTTTTAATATTGCCTCTCGCTCAGCTGCTTTAGGTATCAGTGTTAATACTGCTGCGTCAATTGCATGATGAAAGTGTCTCCCCCTATCTTTTTTTTCATCTTTTGGCTGGATACCGTAAATATTTCTAAACAAAGCCGTTACCGAACCTTTTTGCACATCTACTCTATTGAATACCGTTTTAAGATAGTGGAACGCGTATTTTGAAATAATTTGAGTATCATTTAATTGGCTATTTTTAAAGCCAGCAGGAACATCAGCTCTTGAAAATCTGTCCAATTTATTTTTCCAATAATAAAATTCCATTTGAAGCATATGCTTTTTTCGAATAGCATCATCTTTTTGAGTTTTATCCATTGCACTTTTGGATCTCGACTTAGCCGCTTCAATTTGATTATATAAAGCCTCAACTCTTTTTTCCCAATCCACTAATTGAGGCTTTATTGCCTTTCCTTCTATTGTATCAATTATATAATTTGGCAAATCAACTGGTAGCTTATTTTTCTTTATGTTATTATTATAATAAGTATAGCAGATTGTTAGGTTTTCAAGTGAATTATCAAAGGATTTACTCCTAGGTATGGTATGTTCAAATTGGATAACATTACTATCGAAAAGTTTAGTGAACGAAATCGGTTTTCCTGTATAAAGACATTTGCATCCTTGTTCTTTCCAAAGCCTATATTTTTTAACATCATCTCTAGTTGCTAATACTGTTTTCCAAAATTCATTGGGGTCTTTTATCTGCTCAGTCCATAGCCTAAGTTTCTCTCTATCAGTTTGATTTCCTGGGTCAGCATCTCCATTGAATTCAGGATCTTTCACTAATTGAGAAATAGCAAAAGCAATTTCTCGATTTTCACTTTCTCTATTTCTTTGATAAGTCTCTATCGCCCATCTTTTATTAGCGTCATTGAGATCTCGGGCAATCTCTACTACTATCCTAGTATCCTCATCAATCTTTCCTTGTTCTATTAAATGATTGATTATCCGTCTTAATTCAAATAAGGTCTTGTAAGCCATTGGATTTTTAAACGCTCCAGTTTCAGGCCCGGGTAAATAAATATTTCCATCATCATCCCTTTTTGCAGGTGAGTAAATCTCTATTTGGGATGGGTGATATAGCTTTGAAAGCTCTCTTGTTTCAATATGAAATTCATCCTCCAAGATTCCCTTAATTTGATCCAGCAAGTGGGGGCTCCTAAAATGGCTCCTATTATTAGTAGTGAAAAATTCTTGATATAAACTCTTCACCTGTAACTTGTAAAATTCCTTCTCCTTCTCCGATTCCCAAGATTGGTCACCAAAACTGTCAATAATTGCTTTTTCGATATCATTAAAATCATCTTGATCCAAAATGTATGATGGATTCCTAAATCCTTGTTTGAAATCTGATAGATGATAATCTGAAATTAACTTATTGGTTATAGCAATTACCTTTTTCTCTTTCCTATTTAATTCTATAACCGAGCGTATTCTATTCTTTATAAATTTTTCATTTTGAAAAAATCTTTCTTTCCCAATGACTTCTGGAATTTTAGAAAGTAAAACAGATTCAGAGTAAATTAGACCTTCTCTTAAAAAAGGCAATATATTGTTAATAGCTTTAAGGCTCAATGACGCATATCCACCAGGAAAAGAATTCCAAAGTAATTTCACTTCATCAATTTGATCAGCAGATAGTTGGAAGTTAGCTTTAAAAAAGTCCTCAAGAAGTTCTTCATCTTCGTATGAAAATAGAATATGCCAAACATCTTCAATATCATATGAAATGCTTTTAGTTTGCCCAAATTTCTCAATTGTTTTTTTAATCGAAATATTTTGCCAATCCTTGCCAAAAACAGATCTTAATCTTGCTGAAACTGGACAGGCTGGAACAGTAGTTTCATCCTTGAAGTTTAGTTTCCATTTCTTATTTGTGATCTTTTGAAGGTGCTTATTTAGCTGAGAAAACTTAAAGTCATTCTTACCTTTTAAAAAAAACTTGTCTTCAAAAAGAGCTCTCTTTAACTCTAAAGGCAAACTCTCCATTTTACCTGTTTCTGATTCAAAGTATTTTATGTTATTTAAAAAACTCCAAGCCCTAAATTCTTCAAACTTGGGATGACTTATTGAACATCTTGGCTTTTGGGGTTCTAAAGTACATTTTCCGACTAGACCTTTTTGAGATCTTAAAGCTCTTTGAAAAAATATTGCTTTTTTGATTTTCTCTTTGAATTCCTCCTGATCTAATTCTTGAACCTGGCAAATTAGATCAACTTCTTTTTCGTAATCTGATCTTAAAGTGTATCTGTTTCTGACTCTAATTCCTGAATCCTCTAAAAATGCGAAAGCCGCCCCCAAAGATTTCTTGTCAATTAAAAGCTGTTCATATTCATTTCTTCCAACAGTCCCAGTTTCAGTACTTCCTTTAAAAATAGCCACTTTTTCATTTACTCCATTTTTCCTACTACTCTTAAATCCACGTCTCTGTGCGATATGAAACAAGGCTCTACCTATTTTAAACCGATTAACTTTATCAGATAAGTCTAAACTATTCTCAATCAACTCTCTCCTTAATTGATAGGGACTTGAATAATCAGGTAAACCATCATTATTAAAATCCATCTTTTTCCAAGATTGGAATTCTATCTCATCCACTGGAAACACTCTTCCATTTTCCTTAGAATACTTTCTCCATTTATCTAACTTTTCAATAGTTAAAGGGCAAAACTCATTTTTTATTAAAAAATCTAATGTTGCCCAAATCCTATATCGACGTGCATTGTATAATCTCCTCGAGGCCCTGTTAGAAGTTCTTTCAGCTGCATAGGAATACTCTCCAGCCTTACCTTCTCCAACACCTTTTTTGAAGGTATAAACTCCATACCATTGAAATTCTTTCCCTTCCCTTAAAGTGGCTCCAATAGAATTTGTACCTAAATCAATTCCTAATATTTTTTCCATAATGATTTTTAATTACATTTATGACGAAAGACAATTCACAACAAGGCTATAAGCCGAAGATTTTCTCAGCCCCGCATACTTCTGTGGGGCTTTTTTTATTACCAACTACTACTTTCCCTAAAATATTAATAGAAGTTGGATTTTGAAACAAATTCCAACTAATTTTTTTTGTTATTTTTTATATTTACTTGATATTGAAGGTGATTCAAGTTTGAAATCAGGTAGAAATCTATTTTCTGCAGTTTTTCACAAAAAATTTGACACAAAAAAAACCGAAGGAATTACCCCTCGGTTATAGCTTTTCAACTTTTAACCCTATTAGGCTTGGTTGGTCTTACAGGTTTTTACTCCGATTAAAGAATAGAGTGGACAATATCCGATGGATGCAGTTAACGTAAATACTGCCGCAAAGACTAAGGCGATTATGTTCCTAACTGCTTAAATAACTGGACCAGTTTTGTTGCCTAAACTAGGAACA
>JAFMBQ010000191.1 GCA_017858365.1 Algoriphagus sp.
TTTCTTTGTCATCTATTTGTAAAATTAGCAGACACACTTAACTGAACACTCTCTCCCCAATGGCTTTTTGCCATTGAATACTTCAGGCGATTGTATCTCTAACTTTAGAAATAGAATAGGGAATCTGAATCTTGCCTATGGAGCAGCATATTATCCCTGGCTTTACTCCTATTTAGGTCCAGGCCAAGATTTTGAAATCCTAGATCATATTCCGCTACACAATCTTCAGCAAATCTTACCAGAAGTGTTTGCAAAGACATTTTTGAATTCCAGCCCTCCCCCTTCCGGTGAATACCTACACCAATCACTTAAAAGCCTAAGTCCAACTTACCAGTCACTTTTAAGTGTCATTCAAGAAAAATTGGGACTCCTCCCTACTTCTGGATTTTTAGCTGGGGCCTATGCCTTTGTAGATAATTCAAGAGGAGTTTGGAAAGCCCCCGCAAATATTTCCTTGAATTCTGTCAGAAGTACTTCGTTTTCCATTTCAAATTTAATCCAAGAGGATTTAAACATTCACCCCTCCGGAAAATCAATCAATGCCATTCGTGAATTTCCGAGAAAGGGAGTTTTGGTTTGGGGGTCTCGTACGCTTGCAGGCAATGATCCGGAATGGCGATACATTCCAGTGAGAAGAACAGTCAGCATGATTGAACATTCCATTCGAAATGGGCTCCAGTATGTGGTATTCGAGCCAAATGAACCAAAAATATGGAAGGAAATTAAATTGACCTGTTCCAACTTTCTCAATGGACTTTGGCGTCAGGGTGGGCTTGCTGGCGCAAAGCCTGATGAGGCTTTTTTTGTCAAAGTGGGATTGGGTGAGACCATGACGAGTCAGGATATTTTAGATAATAAATTGATTGTAGAAATAGGGATGGCTTTGGTTCGACCGGCTGAGTTTATCATTTTAAGAATTAAATTAAAAACAGTCGGCTCTTAAGTTTAGGTTTAAGTAACATTTTTTCATTTAAAAGCCAACAGCCGTGTCACCACGGCTGCTTTGTAAATAATACTGGTTGATTTGAATCCAGAAATTAAAATCAATTTTCTATTCCAAATCGATACTCAATCAAATGTTCGTATTTCTCTCCAGGATTCAAGATTGGCGACGGGAAGTTGGATTGATTGATTGCATCTGGCCAATTCTGCGATTCCAGACAAAACCCCCAATACTTATCGTAAGTTTTGCCTTCGGCTCCTGCAAAATTATCCAAGAAATTAGCAGTGTAAAATTGAACCCCAACATTATCAGAATACATATCCATTGTCCGACCGGATCCAGGGTGAACCACATGAACAAACTGTTTCATTTCTTTACTAGGAGTAAGTTTCATGATCATATTGTGATCAAAACCTTCCCCATTCTCTGTGATTTGATCTCCAAGCACTTTCGGTTCTCTAAAGTCAAAAGGAGTTCCTGTCACATCCTTGATCTCACCTGTTGGGATCAATCCTTCATCTATCGGAGAATACGCATCTGCATTGAATTGGAATACGTGATCAGTAACTGGACCGCTAATTCCACTGAGGTTAAAATAGGTGTGATTGGTCAGATTGACAATGGTAGGCTGATCTGTTTCTGACTCAAAACGAATCCTAAGCACATTATCAGGAGTCAACTCCATCCAAAGTGTGGTAGTCAAATTCCCGGGAAACCCTTCTTCCCCATCAACACTGAGGTAGGTCATTTTCACTCCGACAATTGAGTCATTTGAATAAGGCTCCGATTGCCAGACCTTTTTATTAAAGCCTTCCAATCCCCCATGTAATGTATTAGGCCCATTATTAGGTGCGAGCGAATAGGTTTTGCCATTTAATTCAAACTTGGCCCCACCGATTCGATTGGCTACTCGGCCAGCTGTCGCTCCAAAAAACGGATTAGGCTTAGTCAAAAACTCTGGAATGCTATCCAGAGTCAAAGCAATATTCTCCACTTTCCCATCTTTGTCTGGTACAGAAATTCTGGAGATCAAGCCTCCATAATTACTCATTTCTACCTGCATATGACCATTGTCCAAGGTGTACTTGAAAATTTCCTGATCTAAGATTTGTGCGACTTTTTCTACTTTGAGCATAAGGTTTATTTCTTCAGTGATTAGCTGAGATTCTTGATTTTCAGGTTTGGATTGACAGGAGAAATTCATACAAATCAACAAGGCTGCTCCAAAACTAAGCGAATGGAAATATTTCATAGGTTGGGGTTTATTTTTGTGATTGGAATCCTAAGTTAAACTGTCCTTAATTAGGGGCCTTTACCTTCCGACAAAATCCCCTTCTATTTTCGAAGGTTATTTGTCTCGATCTTTTTCAATTCTGTATCTAATCTATCCCGATCGTAGAATTCACCTCCCATTACTACCACCATGGGCCTTTTCATAGTAGATAGATCTTCCAAGGGATTCTTCTCAACCAATACAAAATCTGCTGCTGCGCCTTTCTTGATTACTCCCCATTCGCCTTTTTGATCAAAATACAAAGCTGGATTAATCGTCCCAGTCCGAAGGATTTCCAGATTTGACATTCCTGCTTTGGACATCATCTCGATCTCATGGTGAATTGAAAATCCGGGAACATTAAACACCTGAGGAGAATCAGAACTCATAATCATTGGTACACCAGCCTCATGAAGTGAAAGGAAAAGTTGATTTCGGAATTCTAAAAAGGGTTGAACATTTGCTTTGGATAAAACACCCTGACTTTCCAAAAGCTTCTTCTGAGTCACCCATTGCTGAATCTGAAGTCCTGGGAGATATTTCATCTCGGGAGCCAATCGGAAGGAATCCGCAGGAACGTATCCAAAATACCGATCAAAAAGTGTCAAGGTTGGAGCGATCCAAGTCTTATTTTTCAAAGTCATTTTGATCAAATCCGGAAGTCTGTTTTGGTCCGCTTCTCCTACAACCAACATGTTAAACGGACCGGCAACCGTAGGATCTAATTTGGACTTATCAGCAATCATTGCCTCCAAATAGCCATCCATGTGCTCCACAGATTTATAGCCATTCTGAATAGAAGTTTCTAAGCCAACCGCTAGAGACACATGTCCACCATAGGGAATGTCGACCGCTTTGGCAGTTTCGGCAATTGCTAAGAATTTTGGAACATCTAGGCCTGGATGAAGCTTCAGATGATCATATCCTGCGGCTTTCTGTGAACCGACCATCTGAACTCCCATCTGTGGAGATTCTACAGAGGTACCATTCAGCGACGGGCCAGAGATAAACATTCGAGGACCTGATACTTCACCTGTGAGCACTTTCTTCTTTAGTGCCAAATGCGACTCATGACCGAGCATACTCCGAATTCGAAGTACTCCATTGCTCAGGTAAAGCCAAAGTGTCTCTTCCTGAAGTTGAGTATTGCCATCTATAGCTGCTGGCAAATGTGCATGCATCTCTGCCAAACCTGGAAAAACATAGGCCCCCTTCCCATCAGTGATATTCATCCCCTCTCCTTTGTTGGGAAGTTTACTCATGGGAAACACATTCATGATCAGCCCATCTTTGAGAATCAAGAAGCGATCCTCCAGCACCATACCAGATTCTACATCCACTACATGTACATTGCCCAAAACCTTTTCTTGGCCATTCAACTTTTGACTTTTACATCCCAAAAAGGAAATCACCAAAGCAAGGTATAAAGCTATTTTAGTCCAATTTTTCATCGTGTGGGGGATTTAGGTTAGGGAATGATCCGCAATCTTCAATTTGGTTTTCTAAGTAATTAATCGCTATTGCTAACATCTCTTCGGGATCTTGATTGATATCTAACTTCAATCCATAGGCTGGTTCCTCCCAAGTGGCGAACTGAGAATCGAGCATACTGGCCTTCATGTAATGATTCTTTCGAGCCAGCATTCGTTCCCATATCAATTCCTTGCTTCCTTTCAAGTGAATCCAAGTTACTTTATCATTGATATGGAGTATCTGGCGGTAAGACTCTTTCAAAGATGAACAAGCTAAAATAGCTCCTCCAGTAGGAATAGAATTGCGAAGTAGATCTACTAAGATTTGAAGCCAAGGCATTCGATCCTCGTCATTGAGCGGAATTCCATTGCTCATCTTTTCAATATTAATGGCAGGATGAAATTTATCAGCATCGTAAAAAGGAAGTTGGTAATGATTGGCCAATTTTTGGCCAATGGTAGTCTTCCCTGTACCAGATACTCCGGTCACTAGTATAATCATAAGGGAATTTAGAGAAAATATTTTTTATTAGATGTCTCTTTGTGCAACAAGAGTCTGATCCAGACTCGATCTGAAATTGCGATTAACAAATGATTAGGTCCTGGAAATCGAAAACTTGGCATTTGGATCGAAGTTTATTGGCTTTCTATATTATACTTTTATAAAAATTTTATAAAAGTATAATATAATTCAAAACTTTTTTTTTAGATTTGTATTATCAATTAGATAACTGAAAACCATTGATTTCTTAAAATTTTATTTCACAAGAATTGAATTCATTTTAATATAATTGATAAGAAAATCAATTACTTGGATTATAAAATTTGGATTAGACACTTGAAATAAAAAATAATTCTTACGAAAAAATAACCTTACCAGACCCTATGTTAAGTAAGTACCCACTATCAGAAGTAGAAAAGTCTTTCCTCAAAGAATCCGGTGTGGAGAAGATCAGCACCTTGATTCCCTATCTGCAAGTAGACAATTTTCCAAAACTAGGATTGCTAACAGCCTGTCGCTTTTTGGAATGGACTGCTGCTAATCCTCAAGGGGTAATCAGTTTGCCAACTGGAAAATCACCGGAATTTTTCATCAAGTGGACTCAATTTCTACTAGATAACTGGGACAATAAAAAAGGAAAAGATGTACGCGAGAAATACGGACTAGGCACAACAAAAAAACCAGTGCTGAACGATTTAACTTTCGTACAAATTGACGAGTTTTATCCCATATCATCTTCTCAGAAAAATAGCTTTTTCGACTACGTCAATAAGTTCTATATCGACGGGTTTGGGTTATCCAGAGAAAAGGCAATTCTTATTAACTCTGACGAAATACCTTTGGCCAATGGCCTTCACTTCTCCAAAGTATTTCCAGATCTCAAAGTAGATCTTTCCCTGCGATTCCGCGATCCACAAAATGAGTTAGAGAAGCTTCAACAGCAATCCATCTACCTCATCGATCAATGGTGTGGTGACTATGAGCAACGAATCCGAGATGCCGGGGGTATTGGTTTCTTCCTAGGGGGTATTGGCCCAGATGGTCACATTGCATTCAATACCAGAGGATCACATATTTTCTCTGTAACAAGATTGACCGAAACCAACTTTGAAACGCAAGCGGTAGCAGCAGGAGATCTTGGAGGTATTGAAGTTTCTGCTAACCGTTTGGTGATCACCATCGGTTTGGATACGATTGTATACAATCCGGAAGCAGTTGGAATTATTATTGCCGCTGGGGAAGCTAAAGCTGGAATAGTCAAAGATTCTCTGGAGACCAAACTCAGCAATATCTACCCTGCCACTGTGCTTCAGAAACTGAAAAATGGCCGATTCTACCTTACCAAAGGCGCTGGAGTAAGGCTTACTGATTCCATGGATTCCTATTATGAAAAAGGCGAGTGGAGTTGGGAGAAGACGGAGCGATCTGTAATAGACCTTTGTAAAAAACTAGGCAAATACGGCCACCGAATCAAACTTGCTGATCTCAAAGCAGACAAATACACGAGCCTGATTCCTGAGCTTTCTGAAGATACCGTCAACCAGGTCATGAAAAGTATTGAGGCCAAACTGGCAAAAGGCTTGGAACAGGAGACCGATCAGGTGCTTCTGCATACTGGACCGCACCATGATGATATTTCTTTGGGAATCCTTCCACATATCACCAATCAGCTACACGAGCCTAGCAACGAAGCACATTTCTCAGTTTTGACTTCTGGATTTACTGCAGTGACCAACACATTCGTGATTGAGACGCTCCAGTTTACCAAAAAGCTCTTGGATGAAGGGAAAGTCCAAATGGTGAATTTTGAGGACTTTTTCCAGGTTGGACACAAGCTTAAGACAGATAAGGACGTTTACCATTTCCTAGCCAATGTAGCCTCGGAAAATGCATTTGAGCGACAGCGAGGACTTTGCCATAGAGTGATCAGAGCCTTGGTTATTATCTTTGAAATCAAAGACAAGACCCAGCTTCGAGAGACAATCAATGAAGTGATCAGTATACTTCGAAATAGCTACGATGGGGAGAAAAACCCTGCCAAAATCCAGAAGCTCAAAGGTATGATCCGGGAGTTTGAGGAAGAATTGGTTTGGGCACATTTCGGCGTACAGGTGAAGAATGTCCATCATTTGCGATTGGGTTTCTATACCGGCGATATTTTCACTGAGCAGCCTGACAAAACCCGTGATGTAGAACCGATCGTGGAAATGTTTAAAAAAGTAAACCCTACCAAGATTAGTTTAACGCTTGATCCTGAAGGAAGTGGACCAGACACACATTATAAAGTGCTTCAAGCCACCGCGGCAGCTGTGAAAAAATGGAGTGAAGAGAAAGACCTGAGTGAGTTAAGAATCATTGGCTACCGTAATGTCTGGTTTAAATTTGAACCACATGAAGTTAATGTGATCGTACCTGTATCGCTTGGAGATATGTCTGTAATGGAAGATTCCTTTGCCAATTGCTACCTAAGTCAGGTCAATGCTTCTTTTCCAAGCTACGCTCACAAGGGAAAATTTAGCACCGTTGCGAAGCGAATATGGGTGAGCCAATTAGATGCGATTCAGCTTCTGCTAGGCAAGAATTACTTCTACCTACATGAGCGAGCAAAAGTGAGATCAAGTCACGGGCTGATATTCTTCCGTGAAATGAATGTGGAAGAATTTTTGGCTACGGCCAGAGAGCTCGAAAAATCTATCGAAGGAATGCTATAAAAAGCTCCTGATATATATCAAACCTATTTATCAGAATGTTGTCGTAACATTGACAACTTTCTAACTTTTGATTAACCTATTAACCCAAAATTGCAGTAAATGGAAAAGGCCATTTTAGGATTAGACATCGGAGGCACCGGCATCAAAGGAGGTATATTAATTAATGGACATCTTCAAGATATCCGGTCTATTTCTACTCCTGCCCGGGAAAGTAAAGATTTTATACTTGAGACAATTGCTCAGTTTATTGAGTCCTATTCCGCCTATGAGATCGCAGGAATTGGAATTGGGATTCCAGGATTAGTCAATGTCGAAGAAGGAATTGTGCTTGGCCTTTCTAATATTCCTGCTTTTCAGCATGTCGAACTCAAGAAATTCCTCTTTAATCGCTTTGCAAAACCAGTTTTCATAAACAACGATGCAAACTGTTTTGCCTTGGGTGTTCATAAATTTGGAGTAGGCAGAAAATTCAAAAACCTTGTTGGTATTACACTTGGCACTGGTGTAGGCGGGGGTATTGTCATCAATGGACACATCTACAGCGGGGTCAATTCGGCGGCGGGAGAATGGTGTAGCGCTCCCTACTTGGATTATGATTTTGAGCACTACTGCAGCGGTAAATTTTTTGTCAAATATTACAATTCAAAACCAAAGACACTAGCCAAATTGGCTTTGGCGGGGGATGAAAGAGCGCTGAAAGCATTTGACGAATTCGGACATCATTTAGGTCAATTGATCAAGCATATATTGTATGCATTAGCACCAGAGGCAATTGTGCTGGGTGGCTCAATCCGCAAAACCTATCCCCTATTTAAAAAATCCTTGCACCATACGCTTTCCAGTTTTAAGTATGCTCCCGTATTGGATCGGTTAGAAATTTTGCTTTCAGAACTGGATGAGACTGCCATTCACGGCGCAGTGGCATTGGTCGAATTAGAACCTGAGACAGTCATTAATTAGTTTATTAAGTTGGTTTAGTTAGTCAAAAAGGGCGGTTTCTACGAAATCGCTTTTTTTATTAAAGCTTACCTTTTTTCCGATAGATGAATAGAACTGGGTTTTCCTCCAATTGAGGCATCAACTCGTTCAAATAGTCAAAATAAGGGTTTTGCTCCGCCATTGTTCCCATTTCGGAATAAATATCATTTGGATAAAGATTGATAATCATTTCGTTTGAGTGATAGTTAGTAGGAAATATTCCAGGAAGATTTTTCACTACCCCATCTAAATCAT
>JAFMBQ010000192.1 GCA_017858365.1 Algoriphagus sp.
CAGATAAAATGTATATCTCAAATATGATATGATGTTAAGCGGACACCTCTAAAAAGTAAAATAGATCGCTATAATCTTAAAACAACTTCTCTTTTTGGTATTCTGATTGACCACATTCCTCTTAAATCTCCAATTTGATGACCTTTAGCTTGATCATTAGAATAAATGGAATCTATTTTTTGAAGAGTTTTCGAGTCAATTTCTTTAGCTGGATCGCCATGGCAACTCAGGCAAAATCCTCCCGGAATCACAATTGCTTTTGTATACAACAATACGTCTCCGTTCTCAATTTTTTGAATATTCGGCTCACTGTTTATCCCATTTTCCGCATTATATTCATACGCTTCCAAAAGTGGAACTTCATCTACGTTTGGCTTATCGGTTGGATTTCGATAGCGATTGGACACTCTACGAATGCTGACCCCATACTTATCAGCAACCTCATCTAGGATAGCGGTCGCGTTCACATTGCAGTATTCCACAGCTCCATCAACTCCCTTTTCTGCTACTGCTTTTTGAAGATTGGACATCAATTGGTTTTGTGCTTCTATACTGATCGAGTCACCCCAGACCATTGCCTCCTCAATAATTTCAAAATCTGAAAGCTTTTTTACCTCCATTTTATCATTGACTGCATCAAATACTTCCTTAGATACTCTTTCTTGCGGTCCACATGAGGTGACAAAAAAGATCAGAATGCATAGGGAAATGTTATTTTTCATGGCTATCTAAACACTTTATTCTTATTAAAGCTACAAAACATCGTCCTCATAAGAAATTAGAATTCTATTATTCCTAAAATTATCGACTAACTTTAAAACGGAACAAAATCATATAGTCTTGTTTGAATTCTTGAATTGAGCGAATGCGTAAACTTCTATATCTTACTTTTTTTTGTTTTTTTCTAAGTCTCGCATCATTCGCGCAGACCTGGACTAGAATGCAGAGCTGGGGCCTAGACTTCGAATCCATTGACTGGGTCAATGAAAATCTAGGTTTTATTGTAGGGGAGCGGATCATACTCCGCAGCACAAATGGAGGAACATCTTGGGAGGAAATACCCTTTACGTTTGAAGGCAAGCTTCAGGACGTAGATTTTCTAAATGAAACGACGGGAGTCGCTGTTGGAGAAAATGGCATGATCTACTTTAGTCAAGATGGGGGTGACTCTTGGACCAAAGCAATTTCGAATACTTCAGCAGTACTTAACAGTGTTTTCTTTCTCTCGGAAAGTCGACTTTTCGCAGTGGGTAATACAGGTACGCTTCTGAGTTCATCGAATGGAGGCGAAACTTGGTCTACCATCAATTCAGGTACCACAGAATCTTTAAATGACCTCTATTTTACCTCTCCTGATTCAGCATTTATCGCTGGGGACCGTGGAAAAATTCTTAGAACTAGCAATGGGGGCGATTCCTGGGTTACACTTAACTCTGGTCAAACCGTGAATCTGCAGGGAATTGCTTTTTCCAATTCAAGGACTGGCTATGCCGCCGGTGAACTTGGAACAGTTCTAAAAACCATTGATGGGGGAGAGAATTGGACTAAATTGAATTCAACAGTCAGTACAACCCTGAGAAAAGTTGCAATCTCAACTTTGGATGCAAGGATCATCAATATTGTGGGAGAATCCGCTACAGCCATCCGATCAATAAATTCGGGGACGAGTTTTTCCAAAATTAATTTGGGCACGACTACTCCTGGAGCTCTTACAAATTTAGCCTTCAAGCCATCTTCCGCACAGCTTTTTGCAGTTGGTCCTACCGGGAATTTAATCAGTTCGACTAATTCAGGCTCGAGTTATTCTCAACTCCTTTTGGGAATTCGAAATAATCTTACGGGGACAGATTTTAAAACAGATCGATTTGGATTCATCTCTGGAGAGCGAGGTGAACTTTTTGTTACCGGTAATTCGGCTCTTACACTAATTCGTAGGCCGATTCCCGAGCCAATTAAAATTAGTGGCATTGACTTTTGGAATACAGGCTTTGGCTACGTTTCAGGAGAATCCGGCAAAATGTACCGAACAGGAAATACCGGGACAAGCTGGGTAGCGGTCCCTGCCCAGACTACACAAGCGATTAATGGCTTCTATCTTTTTGCCCCCTCTGTAGCCTATATCGCAGGAAATAATGGTTACATCGCCCGCTCTTTTGACTCCGGAGGTACTTGGGACAGTAATGTGCAAACCAACACGAGCGAAAATCTGAGAGATGTGACATTTTTCGATTTTCAAGTAGGTTTTGCAATGGGCGATAATGGTCAAATCAGTTGGTCAAATGGCGGAAATATCTGGGAGAATCTCCCAAAACTCACTACTGAAAATCTCAATGCCCTCGCCAAAGTAGATTCCTCGACGGCCATTATTGTAGGAAATAAAGGAGTGATCCTAAAATCTGAAGACAAAGGCAAGACTTGGCGAAGGATAGAAATAAGCGAAACCGAGAATTTGAATTCAGTGGATTTCTGGGATGCTTCGATAGGTTTTATCGTAGGAGATCGAGGGAAAACTTTTGTCACCAATGACAGTGGCGAAACCTGGGGAGAAGTGCCAAGTGGGACAGTTCGGAATCTAACCAGCGTAAGCGCTGGAAATCCAACGATCGCCTATGCTGTAGGGGATGATGGAACGATCCTAAATTATGTCTGTGTACCACCAAGTGATCTAAGTGAAATTTCCGGCCCTCAAACTACTTGCCTTACTACACAGAAATATAACATTCAAGATAATCCAGAACCCGGCTCTTCAATAGTCTGGCGAGTGGAAGGGGGACAAATTCAATCTGGTCAAGGCACTGAAGAAATCGAAGTCTTATGGACTAGCACAGGAAATAATGGGGTATTTGTAAGTCGTATAAATTTCTGCGGAAATGGAGAAACTTCATTCATTCCCGTAGTTGTAAATCAAATTCCTCCCATAACCCAAATTTCTGGAGAAGGAAAAGCCTGTGTAGGTCCCACTTATTCCTACTCTCTTCCAGAGATCACTGCTGTTACCTATACTTGGTCAATTGTGGGAGGAGAAATCCTCACGGGGCAGGGGAAGTCAAAAATAGAAGTAAAGTGGACGAACATTGGTGTCCAGCAACTTAGCGTGATTCAGGAAAATACCTGTGGCAAGTCTGCTTTAATAATACAACCTATCACTATAACTTCAGCACCTGCACAACCGGGGGCAATTCAAGGAAATGCGATAGTCGGCCTAGGTATTCAAACCTATGAAATCCCTAATCAGCCTGAGGTGAATTTCCAATGGGAAATATCTGGAGGAGGGATAATCCAGCAAGGGCAAGGCACTAATCGCGTTGAAGTGAATTGGCTAAGTGAAGGAATCCGGACGCTGAAAGTAACTCCTCAGAATGAATGCAATGATGGTCCGGCTCAGACACTCGCTGTGAATGTCAATATTATTACAAGCCTTCCTGAGCAATTGGAAACAGGTATAAAGATCTATCCTAATCCATCAGATGGACGAGTCTATTTAGAATTAAAGGATGCCACGATCTGGGAATCGGTACAACTCGTCAACTCCCTTGGACAAGTCGTTAAACGGATAGAATTGGGAGGAATTCAAGAAAGAATTAAGTTCGAAAACCTAGGAAAAGGCCTTTTCATCATCCAGCTTCAAAACAAAAATGAGCTGAAACAATACAAAGTGATCGTGAATCAATAGAAAGAAAAGGAGATTTACTTTTCCCCTCGGATCTTGACATATTGGAAAATATCTCCTATGACGCCATTTTTTATAAATGCCTTTTTCAAAATAGCTTCTGGGATGAACCCAGCTTTCTCAAGCACACTCATCGATTGGCCATTGAAGTCATATACCTGCGAAAATAAACGCTGAACATCAAATTTTTGAAAAACATAGTTAGAATAAAGCTTCACCGCTTCAGTCGCAATACCTTGTCCCCAGAATGGTTCGGCCAACCAAAAACCCATCTCCATATTAGTTCGGAGCTCATCTTTGCCACGATCCGACCCGACGGAGCCAGCTAATTTCCCATCAATTTCTATTGCAAAATTTTGCGGAGGGTTGAATTTCTGATTGTGTTCTATCCAATGCCGCGCATCATGAATGGTATAGGGCTGTGGGTAGCTATCCCGAAGATTCATCGCGATTTTTGGATTATTCGCCAGAGGATAGAGCTGATGAAAATGAGCTTCGCTCCAGCTCACCAAATTTATTTCTCGTTCTCCTGTGATAATCATAAAAGTATGAATGTTAGTGGTTCAAGATGATGGGGTAAATTAAAAGAATATAGGACTCTGCGGAATCATACGCAAATTTCAGTCCTAATTTTCGATTCCGCTAGTCTGCATTTTTTCCAGATTCTCCGTAAAACGTAAAGCAGAGATGAATTCACCGATCTGACCATCCATTACTTCTGGTAGGTTGTAAACCGTTTTATTGATTCGGTGATCGGTCACTCGGGATTGCGGATAATTATAAGTCCGGATTTTATCCGAACGATCTCCACTTCCCACCATGGATTTTCGCTGCGCTCCTACCGCATCATTATGCCGGGCCAGCTCGATTTCATAGAGTCTAGATCTCAATACTTTCAGTGCCTTTTCAAAGTTTTTGATCTGAGATTTTTCATCCTGACAGGTCACCACAAGACCCGAAGGATTGTGAGTCAATCGAACCGCAGAATAGGTAGTGTTCACTGACTGACCTCCTGGACCCGAAGAACAATAGGTGTCTTTTCTTACATCGTTCATGTCAATGTTGACCTCTACTTCATCCATTTCTGGAAGCACAGCTACTGAAGCAGCTGAAGTATGAACTCTTCCTTGAGATTCTGTAGCAGGCACGCGCTGGACACGGTGAACGCCTGACTCATATTTCATCATTCCGTAGACATCAGCCCCAGATATTGTGGAGATAATTTCTTTATAGCCACCGGCTGAACCAAAAGTTAAATCGAGCACGGTCAATTTCCATCCTTGCACTTCGCAAAAGCGTTGATACATTCGGAATAAATCACCTGCAAAAATAGAGGCCTCATCCCCTCCTGCACCTCCACGAATTTCTAGAACACAATCCTTAGCGTCATTGGGATCCTTTGGAATTAAAAGTTGCTTGAGTTCCTCCTCCAGTTCAATCTTTCGTGGTCTGAGCTCGTCTAATTCAGCTTTTGCCATTTCCCGAAATTCAGCATCTTTTTCAGTATCCAAAATTTCTTTTGAATTGGCCAGATTCTGAATCACTAAATCATACTCATCATAGATTTTCACAACCTTTTCAAGGTCTTTATATTCTTTAGTCAGCTTGGCATACTTGCTCATGTCTGCCATAGACTCGGGCATTACGATCAATTGACCTACTTCCTCAAATCGCTCTTTAATAGTTTGTAATTTATCCAGCATAGTTTTCTTTTCGCATCACAAAAGTAGGAATTTTTATTGGGGGCATTTGTAACCCCTCAAATGAATACTGCGTTTCGTTAACAGATAAAAAACCCCTGATGAAAAAATTGTCCTTGTTCATTTTACTGCTGGTGAGTTTTTCTGCATTCCAATGCGATGATGAAATACCTAGTGATGCTTGCATTGATCCTGAAAAAATCAAAGTTGGAGCCTGTACAAAAGATTACAGTCCCGTTTGTGGCTGCGATTCGAAAACCTATGGGAATTCTTGTGCTGCTGATCTTGCAGGAGTTAAATCCTGGACTCTCGGAGCTTGTAAGTAAAAAAAGGCGATCAATTTGATCGCCTCTCTAAATTTATTCCACTGTAACTGACTTAGCCAAATTCCTTGGCTGATCTACATTGCAACCTCTCATCACTGCAATATGGTAAGAGAGCAATTGGAGCGGCACTACTGCCACCAGAGGTGAGAAAGCCTCGTGTGTGGCTGGAACCTCGATAACATGATCCGCCAATGCTTTTACCTGTGTATCACCTTCGGTAACTACAGCAATCACGATTCCTTTTCTGGCTTTAACTTCTTGGATATTACTTACTATTTTTTCATACGAACTATCTTTCGTCGCGATAAAAACAACTGGCATCTCCTCATCGATCAAGGCAATTGGGCCATGCTTCATCTCCGCAGCAGGATAGCCTTCAGCATGGATATACGAAATCTCTTTCAGCTTCAAGGCTCCTTCTAAGGCTACCGGAAAATTATAACCTCTTCCGAGGTAAAGTGCATTTCTAACATCCTTGTATTGGCTTGCGATATATTTGATCGCTTCATTACTTTCTAATGCTTTTTCTACCTTCCCTGGGATGGCTTCAAGCTCATGTAAAAGTTGAATGTATCTGCTTTCTGGAAGGGTTCCTCTTTGATACCCTAGCTTCAAAGCCATCATCGCAAGCACAGAAATCTGCGCTGTAAATGCTTTGGTAGAAGCTACTCCGATCTCTGGACCAGCGTGGGTATATGATCCTGCATGAGTAGCACGAGGAATGGACGAACCTACTACATTACAGACACCGAAAATGGTCGCACCTTTTGACTTAGCCAGTTCAATAGCAGCAAGCGTATCTGCTGTTTCTCCTGATTGAGAGATCGCGATGATAAAATCTTTTTCATTAACCACTGGATTACGATATCTAAACTCCGAAGCATATTCGACCTCCACAGGAACCCTTGCAAACTCTTCAAATAAATATTCCGCTACTAATCCTGCATGCCAAGAAGTTCCACATGCTGTGATAATGATCCGCTCCGTGTTTTGAAATTTATTCATGTAATCACGAAGACCTCCTAGAACCAACCTGCCAGATTTAGCATCTAATCGTCCGCGAAGACAGTCTGCAATGGATTTAGGTTGCTCAAATATTTCCTTGAGCATAAAGTGCTCGTATCCACCCTTTTCAATAGCTTCCAGTTCCATGTCCAGTTGGTTGATGTATGGACTGGTCTCTACGTTTTCAATGGTTTTTACCTGAAGACGATTATTACGAATCACTGCAATCTCGTAGTCATCGAGGTAAATTACTTTATTGGTGTATTCGATGATCGGTGTCGCATCAGAGGCCAAAAAGTACTCATCCTCCCCAACTCCGATCACAAGTGGAGATCCTTTTCTAGCTGCAATCAGGGTATCCGGCTCTTCTTTGTTGATCAAAACGATTGCGTATGCACCCACTACTTTATGAAGTGCCAATCGAAGCGCTTCCTCTAAACTGCAGTCGTTATTCAGTTGAATATCTTCGATGAACTTAATAAAAACCTCTGTGTCAGTTTGAGACTGAAAAGTGTAACCTTTCTGCTCTAAATCTTTTTTAAGTACCTCATAGTTTTCAATGATTCCATTATGAATCATTGCAATTTTCTCTGAAGAAGAATAATGAGGATGCGCATTGACATCATTCGGCTCGCCGTGAGTCGCCCAACGCGTATGTCCTATTCCTATTTTAGAAGTCAAATTTGTAGAGGATTCGAGATGTTTTTCCAATTCTGATACTTTCCCCTTCTTTTTGTAAACACTCAATCCATTAGGATCCAACAATGCGACACCCGCACTATCATAACCTCGGTATTCTAACCTCTTTAAACCTTTGATGATAATTGGTAAAGCTTCTTGCTGACCAACGTAAGCTACGATTCCACACATATTGAAAATTTTTTAGACTTAGGATTTACTTTTGCAAAGAAACAGGATTCATAGCAAAAAAAAAACCCACTTCCATTAAGTTAGGAAGTGGGTGGGTAACACTTTTAAGAAATCGATTGTACTACCTGATTTTGGAGTAAACGACTTTAATTTTTATATTTTGTTGATCAACAGTGAACTGTCTTAACGATCTTTTAAAGGCATCTCCAGTTGACGATGGAGAATTCCCATAGATCAACCAATCTTTTCTTGTAATATCTTTTCGATATAAAGCACCTAAATAGGAAGCTATTGGAGTAATATAAGTCTCTTTATCAGGGGAATAAGTTAAAATGGCAGGAGCTTTTGTAGATGGCTGAAGACTACCGCTAGCATCAAGCTCAGTTTGTGATTGCCCATCGGTCTGTACTGTCAAAGGGTTTTTATCTGAGGACCTAATTAATATTTCATTAGTAGCATCAGTTAAATAAATCACCATTGATGTGGGTGGGTTTTGAGTTTCCGATTGATCCTCAATTTTTCCAATCTCAAAATTAACCTGATTAAAAGTAACTCCTTT
>JAFMBQ010000193.1 GCA_017858365.1 Algoriphagus sp.
AGTCATTGCTCTGGGCAAGAGCGACTCAGCGTTGGTCGGATTTTGATTTTGATGGACCGGCACGAGATGGCTTTGCTGTGGATTGGCCCATTCGGGCAAAAGATTTGAACCCTTGGTACACCTATGTAGAGAAATTTGCGGGAATAGCGGGTGCCAAAGATGGCCTTGCTGAACTTCCGGATTCTGAAGTGATGCCTGGATTTGAGTTGAGCTGTATCGAAAATTATTATAAGGAGCAATTGAAGACCAATTTTGAAGGTCGGCATTTGATCCAAGGGCGATGTGCCCACTTAACTGATCCACAAGAAATCCATAAGCAACAAGGCAGAAATAAATGCCAGAATCAGGCGATGTGTAACCGGGGCTGTGTCTACGGGGGGTATTTTAGCTCCAACGCTTCGACTTTGCCATGGGCTGAAAAAACCGGGAATCTGACTATCCGTCCGAACTCGGTTGTACATTCCGTGATTTACGACGATGCAAAAGAAAAGGCAACTGGAGTTAAAATCATAGATCGAGAGACAGGAGATGAAATGGACTTTTATGCTAAGATCGTTTTTGTGAATGCTTCGACGATTGCTTCCAATGCTATTCTACTCAATTCAAAATCCTCTCGATTCCCAAATGGAATAGGAAATGACTCCGGTCTAATGGGGAAATTCCTGGGTTCGCATAATTACAGGGGAAAAGGCTATGCGACTTATGAGGGCTTTTTGGATAAAAAGCAGGAAGGCAAACATGCTGGTCACGCTTACGTGCCGAGATTTAGAAATGTATTCAAACAAGACACCGACTTTCTAAGAGGGTATTCGATCGGGATGTCAGGAGGACGCGGAATGAGTTCGGATACCAATATGATAGGCGACGAACTTCGAGACAATCTACTCAATCAAAAGCTGAACGATAGTTGGGGAATGGCTGCTTGGATGCAGGGAGAAACGGTTCCAGTTGAAGATAATCACGTTCGACTTAGCACCGACCAAGTGGATAAGTACGGGATTCCAAAAATCATCCTTTCTGTAGAATGGAAAGAAAATGATGATAAAATGGTCGCGGACTTCATCGAGCAACAAACGGCCATGTATGAAAAAGCAGGTTTCACCAATATCAAAGTGGAAGACTCAGGCGCATTGCCAGGCTCGGATATTCACGAAATGGGAGGAGTCAGAATGGGGAAGGACCCGAAAACTTCACTCTTAAATGAGTGGAACCAGTTGCATCACTGCAAGAATGTATTCGTGACTGATGGTGCTTGTATGACCAGTACCTCAACTCAAAATCCCACTTTGACCTTTATGGCGATCACAGCTCGTGCTGCGAATTATGCGATTGAGGAGTTGAAGCGGCAGAATTTGGGGTAATTGAGATAGATTAGAATAAGAGATTAGAGAAGGAGAGAATGGTAAATCAATTTTCACGAAAGAGTACGGTTTATAGAAGCGGGCTCTTAATGTGTAATTGGATCAAACTCCTCCTTCAAAATGGGCGGGGGGATTAAATAAACTAAAATGCGACTTCCAACTTTCGACGTAAAGGGAAAAACCTATTAGAATTAGAAATATAATCATGAAGAAAATAAATATAATGATGGTGTTACTGTTGAGTTTCGGCTTGGCAGAAATTGGCTTCGCTCAGAAAAAGGGCGATCCGCTAATGCAAGCTCCGTTGGGAATTGCAGCCTACACCTTTCGGGATCAATGGAAAAATGGTATTCCAGAAACGCTCGATATCATCCAAGAGCTAGGCTTTACCGAATATGAAGGTGGCGTGCCAAAAGGATCCACTCCAGCTGAGTTTAAGCAAATGCTAAATGATCGAGGGATTACTATCCCAGCCACTGGAACTGGTTTTGAAGACTTAGAAAAAGACCCTCAGGCCGTAGCAGATCGAGTGAAAGCATTGGGAGCGAAGTATGTCATGTGTGCATGGATTCCTCATAAGCGAGGAGAATTTTCCAAAGCCGATGCAGATCGGGCAATCAAGGTTTTCAATGAAGGTGGAAAAGTCTTGAAGGAAAATGGAATTACATTTAAGTATCACGTGCATGGCTACGAATTTCAGCCCTATGGTAATGGGACGCTTTTCGATTATTTGGTAGAAAACACGAATCCTGAAGAGGTGAAACTTCAAATGGATGTGATGTGGACCTATTTTGGAGGTGGAGACCCAGTTGCATTGTTGAAAAAGTATGGTGACCGATGGGTTTCACTACACTTGAAAGATTTCCGAAAAGGAGCGCCGCAAGACATGACAGGGTTGACTGGCCCTGAGAATGATGTGCCTTTAGGAACTGGGCAATTAGATTTTCCGGGAATTTTGAGAGAGTCCAACAAGATTGGAATCAAGCACATGTTTATCGAAGATGAAAGTGATAAGGAATTAGAAAATCTCCCAAAAAGTATCGCTTATTTGAGGAGTTTGAAGTATTAAAACGAAAGGGTATTTTGATTCTATTTTTAGAAAAAAAATGATGTATTCTTGATCTAACATTCATTATTGAAAAAAATAAACTATGCCCAAACGAGTTGCTGTTCTCGGTGGAGGAGGTTTTATAGGAGGTCATTTGGCCAAAAGGTTGAAAAGTCAAGGGAATTGGGTGAGGGTGGTTGACATCAAATTCCATTCATATTTTGAGAAGGATGAATTTTGCGATGAGTTTTTGATAGGAGATTTAGCGGACCCTGCTACTGCTTCTGAAGTATTGTCCGGTTCATTTGATGAAGTGTACCAGTTAGCCGCAGATATGGGTGGAGCAGAGTATCTTTTTTCTGGACTAAATGATGCTAATGTCATGTCGTCTTCTGCTTTGATCAATATCCATGTAGTCAAAGCAGCTGTAAAACATGGGGTTAAAAAGCTGTTTTTTTCTTCTTCTGCATGTGTTTATCCTGAATTCAATCAAATGGACCCGCTTAATCCTAACTGCGAAGAAGACTCTGCTTATCCTGCACAACCAGATTCTGAGTATGGATGGGAGAAGTTGTTTAGTGAGCGGCTTTATTTAGCTTTTAGGAAAAATTATGGTCTAAATGTAAGAATCGCAAGGTTTCATAATATTTTTGGACCATTTGGAACTTGGTCGGGAGGGAAAGAAAAGGCTCCGGCAGCTATGCTGAGGAAAGCGATTGAATGTGAGGAGGGAGGTGAAATAGAAGTTTGGGGTGATGGTAGTCAAACCAGATCATTTCTATTTATCGAAGATTGCCTTCTTGCAATTGAGGCCTTGATGGAAGCAGACTTCTCTGATCCGGTGAATATTGGCTCAGAAAATCTGATCAGTATCAATTCCATGGCAGAAATTGCTGTTCAGATTTCAGGTAAAAATATCGGGATTAAGAATCTCTGTGGACAGGAATTTGAAACGAAATATGGATTCCCATGTCCAATAGGTGTAATGGGAAGGAACTCCCATAATAAACTTTTTGAGGAAAAAACTGGAAGCAAAATCCAATCCGATCTTGAGTCTGGTTTGAAGGAAACTTACCAATGGATTAAGTCACAATCCGAGCAATCCAAATAAAATGAATCAGTCAAAAGATCGGGTATTGATCGTGATTTTTGGTCAAGCACGCGCAAGCAGATTAACTTGGGATTCATTCAAAATAAATGTCTTAGATGAGCTACACGCAGATTTGGCGCTGTGTATCGGAGAATCTCCTGAAAATAATCTGGAAAACCCCTATTGGGCTCATGCCAAATATAGGTGGGTACTCCCCGAATACGAGGATTTTGGAGATGGGTTTGATCAAATTCAAAAGAATAGGATTGGAAAAGTAAATGATTGGAGGGAAGTTTTAAAGATCAAAGATCAGTGGTTAGGAGGGATCAAAGGGAAAGAAGAACATCCTGGAAGCGCTGGTATTTTAGTCTATTTCAAGGCCAAACTTTTCGAATTTCTTAACTCTGAAGAGATTAGAAGTCTTTATGATCGGTTTGTCATCACTAGGTCAGATTTTATTTGGGAGATGCCTCATCCCAAAATGGAAAGGTTAAGAAAAGATAGAATTTGGATCCCATATGGGGAGTTTTACTGGGGAGTTACTGATAGACACGTGGTCTTGTCACAATCTTTTCTAGAGCCATATCTCAATTTGATTGACCCGATTTTGACAAATCCAAAAGAGTTGATGAAGGAAATGGTTCTATTTAATCCTCGATCTAATTGGAATCATGAACAATACATCTTGTTTAGACTTAACAGTCAAAACCTGTCTTCTAAAATCAGTTGGTTACCTTATATGATGTTTTCAGTAAGGGAGGATGTCACATCCACGAGGTGGTCAATAGGAATTTATGATTCGGATATGGGATTATTTATCAAGTATCCTGCTGAAAGAATCCGAACAAAATTGACTATAAGGTTTCTTCTGAATAGAAAGAAAGAAGTGATTCTTTTGCCTAATTTTTTGATGGCCTTTGCCCTTAAGATGTTATTTTTTTTGAAAGTCAGAAATTACATTTAAACCGGACTTTTTCACGTGATTCTTATTTGATTCAAGAAATTGTTTAAGAAAAATATCCATTTGGAGATTTCCATTTCATGTAAAAGATCTATTGAAAGTCTAGAAAAAAATAGATCGATTTAGGTGGTGCAGAGGGTGCAGGCAATTCAATTTGAATTACCTGCTTTTCCTCTGACTTATAAGAAGAAACTTAGCCTAACACCACTTAAGATAAGTTACAATAAGCTTAACGGGGGTGGTTTTTTCGAGGATGATTTTTTTTATGAGTTTTTTTTATGGTTACCATAACTAGTAGTCCTTTCGCTTTAAGAGTCCTTTTTATCGAAAAGTTTTTCTCAAACTCTATATATTTTAATAAAGTATTGAAGTTTGATTTGGCTGATTGCAAATTTGGTAACCAATATCCAAAGCATTGTGAGTGCTTTTACTAACTAAAAAAATTGAATGTAATCTACCTCTTCAACAAACCAATTTGTATCCAAATCCACGAATATTCAGTAGCTGGATTTGAGGGTCATCCTGAAGTTTTTTACGAAGCTTGGTGATAAAGACATCCATACTACGGGCGTTGAAAAAGTCATCTGAACCCCAGATTTGAGTCAGAATCAAACTTCGGTCTGTGACTTCATTCGCATGCTCCACCAAAATCTGAAGTAAGGAAGCTTCGCGAGCGGTAAGTAGGTTTTCTTCTTCCCCGAATTTTAGGAGTTGCTTGGTTGGATGAAAAGAATAGGTACCAACCGCGATCCAGTCCGATTGATTTTGTCTCACGCGAAGCCGATCCAGTTGCGCCTTGATCCGGACAATCAGTTCCTCCATGCTGAAAGGCTTGCGTACATAATCATTGGCTCCAAGCCCAAAGCCTTTCACTACATCCTCGGTTTGACTTTTGGAGGTCAGAAATATAATCGGAGTGTAAGGATCTGTTTTTCGGATTTGCTCCGCAAGCGAAAAACCGTCTTTCTTAGGCATCATCACATCCAGAACCAATACATCCGGTTTGGCTCGCTGGTATTCTTCCCAAGCTTTCTGTCCGTCAGCGCATAGGCTGACTTTGAAGTCACGGCTTTCCAGACTTTCCTGGATGATCATTCCCAAAGCGATTTCATCTTCGGCTAATAGAATTTTGATTTTTCTCATGGCCAGATTGTAATAAATGAAGTGCTGTTTTTTCTTGATTCCAAGGTGATTTTTCCACCGTGTTTTTCGATGATTTTCTTCACATAGTAAAGTCCGATTCCAAAACCTTTCACATCGTGAAGATTGCCTTTGGGGACACGATAAAATTGCTCAAATACTCGGTCCTGATCGGTAGAAGAAATATTTCCTCCACTATCCCAAACCCGGATTTTGTTGATTCCATTTTGTTCCAATGAAACTTGGATATCATTGCCCCCATATTTCTCCGCATTGTCAAGCAGATTAGAGATGACATTTTCAAAGTGAAATGGATCCACATTAAGTGGTCTACTACTACTTGGGAGAATCAATTCAATAGACTTGTCCGGATTAATGGTTTGATACTTTTGTATCAAACTGCGCAAAATAGGAACAGGATCAATCGATTCAATCTTAAGTCCCAATTGCTCTGAATCTAGCGTGGCTGTTTCCAAAAGTTTTTCTACCATCTCATTCAGTTTGAGCATCTCCATCTTGGAAATCCCCAGGTAGCGTTTTATTTTTTCAGGATCGTTTTTAGGGTTGAACAGCTCAATTCCCTCTATTGCAGATAGCGTGGTGGCAATTGGAGTTTTGAATTCATGGGTGATATTTCCGATCAAGTCGGCCTTGATATCAGCGAGTTCCTTTTGGTTTTTGATCGTCTGATAGAGGTAATAAAAAGCGATAGATATTACGACCAAGAATAAAATTGAGGTCAGGATCTCTACCATTCCTCTTCGCAAGACAGTTAAGGCCGTGTTTTCGAAGTACATTTCAAGGCGTTGTCCTCTCGGTAGAAAAGTCGATTTGGAAACAGTCTTGAAAGGCATTTCAGCAACCTGACTTTCATTGTATGCACCATTCAAACTATCCTCCTCAAAGTGGAGCAAACCGTAATTGATGTTGATATTCTTTCGGGTCAATTCAGCCTGTAGGTAGTTGTTGATTTTTTCAAAATCGAGCGAATCCCGAGTGATCGAAATGATGATTTGATGGGTCAAACGTTTCAGACTTCGTAGGCTGTCTGCGGCCTCCAAGCCTCTAAAAATATTGATCTCGTTGATCTCATCAACCTGAAGTTGGTTGCTGGTATCCATGCGAATTCTCAATTGATTTTTATCGCCATTCGTAAACATACTATCTGTGATTACCTCACCCGCACTTGACAGCGCTTTTAAAATAATTTGACTTTTTCCAACTCGTTTAAAAAAGTCTTTGGAATCACCAGAGGAATCCGGCGATCCAAGGGAATCTCCAAGGTTTTTGGAAAGGAAGATTTTTCTGGTGATGGAATCAGTATTGGAATCGCTTCCTTCTTTCCATTCGAAGCGTTGCAGATTATCGGTCAGCGTAATCACATCATCTTTGGCGATTTCTGCATAGTATTCATCCAGAGCTGTATCCAAACTTCCCTGAATATCATTGACTAATTGGCTTTCGATTAATCGAAATTGGGAGATGTTTCGGTAGATCTGCACACCAATACTAATCAGCAAGGTTGCCCCGATTAAAATCCCTATTCGCTTGAATTGTAGCTTTTTCATTTAGGTTATGCTCGATTTCGCCTTGCTAAATTAGTGTCTTCATTCGGTTTCATTTTCTAAGGTTAACACTCGTTAACAGTGCTTAACTTAAGCTTTGATTTGTTTTGATTTGGTTTGTATCAAACAAAAAAGCTCATGAACAAATCTATATTTCTCTTCGCATTTACCTTTCCCTTACTCGGAATAATTGGCACTACTAGCGCTCAGGGATTATCCGGAAGGGTAAATTACAAAACCTCCGCATCTTTAAAGCTTTCAATGGATAGCACCACCATGGCTCCTGAGGTCATCGCGGATCTCCAGAAGCAATTAAAAAAACAAATGGAACGTGAGTATACGCTTTCATTTACCCAAGCTGAATCGAATTGGAAGCAAATAGAAAGTTTGGGTTCTGGTCCTGCAACAGCTTCGGCTGGTGGAGCTCAGATCATGATCCAAAGTGGAAATGGAGATCGTCTGCTTTACAAGAATATTGGAAATCAATCCTATACCGAAGAAGAAGATTTGATGGGGAAACCGTTTTTGGTGCAGGATAGTCTAAAGATCTACGATTGGGAATTGACAGGAAATACCAAGAAAATCGGGGAATACGAAGTTCAGGAGGCCAAATATTCCAGAATCGTAGATAGCAAAAGTTTTTCTATGGGAATGGAAGAAATGGAACTGACCAAAGACACCATCAACGTCAGAGCTTGGTTTGCGCCACAGATTCCAGTGAGTCACGGGCCTGCAGACTTCTGGGGATTGCCGGGATTGATCTTGGAATTGCAAAATGAGGGCATGACCTATATCGCAGAGCGAATTGTCCTCAATCCCTCCGAACCTGTGGTGATTGAAGTGCCGAAAAAAGGAGAAAAGATCACTAGTGAGGCTTATCGAGCTTTGGCAGATGAAAAAATGAAGGATATGATGAAGCGCTACAATGGCAAACCTGGAGATGGAAATCGGATG
>JAFMBQ010000194.1 GCA_017858365.1 Algoriphagus sp.
AAGCTCATTGATCGCATTCCGTAAGCGATCATTCCAAAAAGTGGAGATGTGCTCAAGTTCTTTTTGCTCGAATCGCTTTTCAATGGTATGATAACTGTCGTTTTCCAACACTACTGTATCAATCGGAAAATCAACATCGTTGGCGCAAATTCGAGTGGCGTCGAAAGCTAAGAAAGCACACTTCAAGGCATAATCGAGCGAATTCTCATAGCTGAGAGATCGCCGAAGAACCGGATTGCCGAAACCGGTATTGCCAATGATTACGAAAGGAGTTCCTTTACGTATTTCGATCCAGTTTCCCTGAGGATAAAGTAGATAAAGCTTAGGTTCCTCATCTTCCTGAAGTTGCCCACCAATAATGGAGTACACGTTAAAATTCAATCCAGCTGCTTCCAAAAACTCTTTATCTTCTTTGGCTACTGCTCGGACTTGGTTGCCAAATTCATTTACTGCGTGATACAATTTGGTAAATGACTCATCGGAGCGTTCGATTACTTCTGAGAAATAGGTAATCGCCTTATCGCGGACAGACCTCAGACCAGAGGTCATGATGAAAAACGAATGCTTCTCTCGATTGACTGTATAAACTTTTTTGGATGAGGTAGTTTCACTGCCAGAAGTGATGCGAGTATCGGAGAGTCCGACAATCCCATCTTTTGTTTTTATGCCGAGGCAAAAGGTCATTATTGAGTCATTGATTGTGAAGTAAAATTATCTCTTAAGGTGAAGAAATTACTATTAATGTGCTGGGATATGGCATTCAGCTTGAACTGCATTTCATCCAAGTATTCGTGAAGTCCATACTTAATTATTTCACTCACTTCTGCAAATTCTAGTTTGGATCTAAGCTCCCCAATAGACCTTTCGGCATTGTTTTTATATCCTTCTCCTAAATTACCCGAAATATGGTGTAAGCAATTTTCAGCCTCTTTGATGCAATAATAAATCGATCTAGGGAAATATTTATTTAACACCAAAAACTCCACCACACTGGAAGGGGCAATGTTTCCATAGGTTCTTCGATACGTATTGAAAGCTGTGACTGACTTGAGTAATGCCATCCAGTGTAGGAAATCCAATGGAGTACCTACCTCCTCTTCTGAAGGCAAGAGAATATGATACTTCACATCCAAGATTCTGGAAGTTTTATCGGCCCGCTCTAGAAATTGACCCAACTGCCGGAAATACCAGCCCTCGGTTCGAGCCAAACTGCTATCTGCTATTCCATAAAGCAGGAGGATTTGATTCTTAACTTTTTCGTAGAAAGCTCGAGGATCTTCCTTTTTCCAAATTTTCTTTTCCAGTCCATCCTGCATCATATAGTGCAGCTCGTTGCACTTCTCCCAAGTTTCTTTACTGAGATTTTCTCGAATGATCCTGGCGTTTTCGCGGGCACTTCGAACGGCTGAAAGCATTGAATTCGGATTCCTTTCATCAAAAGTTAAAAAGAACAATACTTTTTTGCTGTCAAATCCATTGTTGTGGACATTGTATAAATCCAAATCTCCCGTCGCTGCCACGAGTGGCTTCCACTGCTCCTTCATATCGATAGGGAGATCCTGCATCAAATTAAAATTCACATCGATGAATCTCGCATAATTCTCTGCCCGCTCTAGGTATCTGCCTAGCCAATATATATGGTTTGCTACTCTGCTTAGCATAGTTCTTTTTGATTAATTAATACAAAACCCAAGTATCCTTACTTCCTCCACCTTGGGAGCTATTCACCACCAGAGAGCCTTTTTTCAAGGCTACTCGAGTCAAGGCACCGGGGATTACTTCGATTTCCTTTCCGTACAAAATATAAGGTCGGAGATCCACGTGTCTTCCTTCGATTCCTTCGTCAGTAAGGGTGGGTACGGTGGAAAGCGAAAGCGTTGGCTGAGCTATGTAATTGGTCGGATTATTCTTGATCAATTCCCTGAATTTATCATGCTCTTCTTTGGTTGATTTTGGTCCGATCAACATCCCATAACCTCCTGCAGCGTTCGTTTCTTTGACCACTAATTGGTCGATATGATCCAAGACATACTGACGATCGGCTTCCTCTCGGCAGAGGTAAGTGGGCACATTATTTAAAATTGGCTCTTCGTTCAGGTAATATTGAATCATTTTTGGAACATACGCATAAACCGCTTTATCGTCCGCTACGCCAGTGCCTGGTGCATTTGCTAAGGCAATATTTCCAGCTTTATAAGCTTCGAAAAGTCCCGGCACACCAAGCATAGAATCCGGATTGAAAGTCAATGGATCTAGGAAAGTGTCATCAATTCGACGATACAAGACATCGATTTGCTGGAGACCTTGTGTAGTCTGCATGTAGACAATTTTATTCTCTACAATCAGGTCTACTCCGGAAACCAACTCTACTCCCATTTGCAAAGCAAGGTAAGAATGCTCGTAATAGGCAGAATTGTAAATCCCGGGAGTCAATACTCCCACCACAGGCTTAGGTTTATCCGAAAGATTCTGGAGCATCCGAAGAAGTTTTGCAGGATAATCAGATACCGGCATTACTCCACGCTTATAGAAAAGTTGAGGATAAGCCCGTTTGATAATCTCCCTACTTTCGAGCATATAAGACACCCCTGATGGACAGCGAAGATTATCCTCCAAAATATAATATTCTCCATCCTTAGCTTTGACTAAATCAGTACCAGTGATATGACACCAGATCCCTTTGGGTGGAGTTAATCCGACGCAAGGTTCAAGGTAATCTTTACTCTTTAAGATCAAGTCTGAGGGGATTATTCCATCTTTTAAAATGCGCCGCTCATTATAAATATCCTGTAAGAACATATTTAGCGCATTCGTTCGCTGCTTTAATCCAGCTTCTAATTTTCGCCATTCTCCATTAGGAATTATCCGCGGAATGATATCCAAGTGAAGGATTTTTTCTAATCCTTGATTATCGTGATACACATTAAAAGTCATCCCCATCGAGCGCTGAGTTTGATTTGCTGAAAATTGCAGGTGATGCATTTTCTTAGCAGTATTTTTTTTCAAGGTCTCAAAAAACTCCAAATAATGTGCTCGGGTCTCCCCTTCCGGGGTAAACATTTCATCGTAATGTTCTCCTGATTTGTACCCTTCTGTTTTCATGAAGTTCAACGATTAGTTATTTCTTAAAAATATAGCAGGATTTAATGAAATTAAAAAAATCACGTGATGTATTTACGGATAATTTAATATTTCATTCTATTTGTTCGATAAAGGTTAAAAAGCAGTGTATTTTGAGATTATTAAATCATAAGTAAAATAAGGATTCTACCTTTAGCAATGGTAAAGCGACTTTTGAATATTCAAGATGCGGAATGGGTCAAGAAAGTGACCATCTGGAGACAAATCAAAGACGCCTTATTTATCCTAATCGGAGTGGTGATGGCGAGTATTGGTTTGAAAGGTTTTTTGCTACCTAATGGCTTTTTTGACGGGGGTGCAATGGGGATTTCCTTACTACTGGAACTCCTGACCCCGATGAATCTTTCCGTTTTGATCATATTAGTCAATCTCCCATTTATCTTTCTGGGTGCAAGGCAGATTTCTTTGACCTTTGCGATCAAGAGTACGGTTGCCATTTTTGGTTTGGCGCTACTGGTTCACTTTATCGAATTCCCAACTATCACTGCGGACAAACTCCTAATTGCCGTTTTTGGCGGTTTTTTCCTAGGGAGTGGAATTGGATTTGCGATCAGAGGTGGGGCGGTAATTGACGGAACAGAAGTATTAGCGATTTCTGTGAGTAGAAAGTCCAGCTTGACCGTTGGTGACTTTATTACCGTATTCAATGTATTCCTATTTATAGTGGCTGCCTTTTTTGTGAATTTGGAGACGGCGATGTACTCGCTACTTACTTATTTCTCGGCTTCGAAAACCGTGGACTTCATTATCAACGGTGTAGAAGAATACCTTGGTGTAATGATTATGTCTCCTCTTGCTGAGGAGATCAAATCTATGGTTTCTAATGATTTAGGCAGGAGCGTAACTGTCCTGAAATCAGACGGAGGCTATGGGGAAAAAGCCAAACTTCTACCAGATCGAAAAGTATTGTTTTGTGTCATTACCCGACTTGAAGTGACACGGATGCTTACGGAAATCGATAAAATCGACCCTTCGGCATTTGTGATCCAATATCCGATCAAAGACACGAAAGGCGGGATGATCAAGAAAAGACCGTTGCATTAGAAAATAGTAGCTAGATACAAGTAGTAAGACATTAGATACTGGAACCAAGATAAAAAGAGCCAAGAATTTAGACTTTATGCTAAACATCTTGGCTCTCTGCTCTTTAATCTAAAATCTAGCTACTTGATACTTCTAGGCTCTTGGCTCTACAATCTAGCTACTTGCTACTAAAATCTACGATATCGTCGATCCGCTTGCAGTTCCCTCATGTGGCTGAAGAAGTTTCAACTTGCCGTCTTTATCTTCCGCCATCAAAATCATCCCCTCGGAGTCGATTCCCATCATCTTTCGGGGAGCGAGATTGATCAGCATAGTCACTTGTTTTCCTATCAGAAACTCCGGCTCAAAATGCTCGGCTACGCCACTCAAAACCGTACGATGACCAAGTCCTGTATCGACCTTTAGCTTGATTAGCTTTTTGGACTTCGGCATTTTCTCCGCTTCCAAAACAGTCACAACACGCATGTCTAATTTCGCGAAATCATCATAGGTGATCACATCTTTCATCACCGGAACTGGTACATTTTCAGCTTCATTCATTTTCTTGGCATCTAATAGTTTTTGAACTTGTTTTTCTACGGTTTCATCTTCGATCTTATCAAATAATAACCCCATTTCACCCAGCGCTTTTCCTCCCTTGAGTAAATCAGCAGAACCAGCATCATCCCATTTGATATGTTTCAAATCAAATAAAGACACCAATTTGGCAGCAGTGAATGGTAAAAATGGTTCAGAAACAATCGCAAGGTTTGCAGCGATATTCAAAGCGACATTTAAGATTGTTGCCGTACGCTGTTGATCTGTTTTGATTACTTTCCAAGGTTCTGTATCTGCCAGATATTTGTTACCAAGACGAGCGAGATCCATCATGATACCCAAGGCTTCCCGGAATCGATAGCGCTCAATCGAAGCTGCAATTTTCTCTGGAAAGGCCTCCAACTCCGCAATCACTTCTAGGTCGTGGGTAGTCAGTGCACCTTTCACTGGAACTACTCCTTGAAAATACTTATGAGTTAACACCACTGCCCGATTGACGAAATTGCCATAGATCGCGACGAGTTCTGAATTATTACGTGTTTGGAAATCCTTCCAAGTAAAATCATTGTCCTTAGTTTCCGGAGAATTGGCAGTCAAGACATAGCGAAGCACATCTTGTTGACCTGGGAATTCTTCGAGGTATTCATGAAGCCAGACCGCCCAATTTCGTGAAGTGGAAATCTTATCTCCTTCCAAATTCAAAAACTCATTTGCTGGAACATTCTCAGGAAGGATAAATTCACCTTGGGTCTTAAGAATCGCTGGGAAAATAATGCAGTGGAATACGATATTATCCTTTCCAATAAAGTGCACCAATTTGGTGTCCTTGTCTTTCCAATAGGGTTCCCAATCGATTCCTTTTTCTGCTGCCCATTCTTTTGTCGAAGAGATGTATCCAATCGGAGCATCAAACCACACATAAAGCACTTTACCTTCGGCCCCATCCACTGGAACAGGAATTCCCCATTCCATATCGCGAGTCATCGATCTTGCTTGTAGTCCATCTCCGGCTTCTAGCCAAGATCTACACTGTCCGAGTACATTGTTTTTCCAATCTGAGGCGTGCTCCTCCAAGATCCACTTTTTCAAAAAATCGGTATACTTGGCCAAATCAAGAAACCAGTGCTTGGTCTCCTTCAAGATGGGAGTTCGACCGCTCAATTTTGATTTAGGATTGATTAATTCTGTTGGGCTCAATGAAGTGCCGCATCGCTCACATTGATCTCCGTATGCATGCTCATTTCCGCATTTTGGGCAAGTGCCCTCAATGTATCGATCGGCTAAAAATTGGTTGGCTTCCTCGTCATAGTACTGCTCGGTAACTTGCTCAAGAAATTCACCTTTATCATACAGGTTCTTGAAAAGTTCTTGGGCAGTCTCAAGATGAATCTTTGCAGAAGTCCGGGAATAATGATCGAAACTGATTCCGAATTCGCCAAAACTTGCCTTCATCATCTCATGGTATCGATCCACGATTTCCTGAGGAGTTTTATTCTCTTTTTTTGCTTTGATGGTAATCGCTACGCCATGCTCATCAGATCCGCACACATAGGCTACATCTCTTCCTCTGCTACGCAAATACCGGACATAACTATCTGAAGGAATGTAACATCCAGCCAAATGCCCGATATGAAGTGGGCCATTGGCATAAGGAAGAGCGGAGGTGACGGTGTAACGTTTAAAATTCTTAGAACTCATAGTTTATTAATAATCAAATCGTCATAGAAAATGACGTCAGGAAAGTCTTGTATTGGAATAGTCGCAAAGATAGGGAAATCAACCAAAAGAGGTCTCAGGCCTTAACAAATTCGCTTCTAGCTTCTTCGGTCAAGATGCCATTGTAGATTATTGTGATCGCTTGATCATAAATTTGAGAAGGGCTAAGCTTCATTTGTTTGGTGATGTCTTCCGGAAACTGGCTAATAAATATGGGATCCAAAAGTGATTGTACAGCCGCCGCATATAGCATCACTATCAGGCTCACATTGATTTGGGGATTTACAAGTCCCTGATCTACGCCTTGGCTAATTAATTTTTGAAATCGGATATAGGCCGATTCATTGATGTAGATTCGAAGCTCTTCCCATATCTCCGGCGCATATTCCCGAAGGTCTTCAAAAAGTTCAGGATTAATCGGTGCGAGATGAGTGGCGATTACGGTGAGCGTGGACTTAAGCTTCAGTGGAAATGGGATGTACTTATTTTCGAGAATTGCCTCCACCTTAGCAGTCAACTTTGTTTTTAGAATTTCAAAAGAGGCAGAGAGCAGTTCAAGCTTTCCCGGATAGTACTTGTAAAGCGTCTTTTTGCTCATCGAAAGCGAATTCGCAATATCATCCATGGTAGTATGTCGATATCCCTTCTCCAAAAAAAGGGAGTAGGCCGACTCCAAAATACTACGTTCAATTGCTGGTTTTTTGCTCATGGAAAGGGTATGCGTCATCAAAGATAGCTAATAGAAGCCTTTCAAAAAGTATTCATTCCCATAACAATCTCCACCACTTTTGAATTGCTCTTTGGCTTTCCAAAATGTACTTTTACGGGAATGATTTTTCCAGAATACACATGACTCACGCAGAAGCTGAACTCCGAATCACCCAACTCTCTGATCAAATCAACCATCACAACTCCCTTTATTATCAAGAGAGTAATCCCGAAATCTCTGATTATGAATTCGATACACTTTTGGAGGAATTGGTTCGATTGGAAAATCAATTTCCAGATTTATTGAGGTCGGATAGCCCAAGTCAGCGAGTTGGGGGTACAATTACAAAGGATTTTAAGACTGTCGAGCATTCTACAAAAATGCTTTCACTTGGAAACACCTATACGATTGAAGAATTGGTTGCCTTTGATGAGCGGGTTGAAAAAGGCCTTGGAAGAACAGACTATGAATATTTCTGTGAAATGAAATTTGATGGTGTCGCCATCAGTCTAGTCTATGAAAACGGGAAATTAGCTAGAGCGGTAACCCGCGGCGATGGCTACAAGGGGGATGATGTCACAGAAAATGTGAAAACGATCCGGAATATTCCCCTTACAGTAAAAGGAAGTGGAATTCCTGAAAAATTTGAAGTTCGAGGCGAAATATTTTTACCTCATGCGCAGTTTCAAAAAATCAATCAACAACGCGAAGAAAATGGAGATGCCTTACTCGCAAACCCTAGAAATGCCGCTTCGGGAACATTGAAAATGCAGGATTCTGCAGTCGTGGCCAAGCGGAGATTAAATTGCTACTTCTACCAATTACTAGGCGTAGATGAAGTCGAGACCCACGAGGAGGCCATTCATCAAATCGAAAAATGGGGTTTCAATGTCTCC
>JAFMBQ010000195.1 GCA_017858365.1 Algoriphagus sp.
AGCAGATAAAATGTATATCTCAAATATGATATGATATTAACAGGACACCTCTATAGGTTTATGTTATTTTTATCTTGACGTAGAAGGCATGACCTTGTTGCTTGGAACTATTGCACTACTTGGTATCCCAGTCACCTGGTATGCCATAGGTAAGGAGCTTTACTTTTCGAAAAGAAAATTTGTATTCCAGTCTTCAAAAGTATTTGAAGAGCAGTTTTTTAACCGCAGCGGCATATTTCCAGGCTGTATCAGCTATTTATATCTTACTTACATGAATTGGAATGACTCAAACCCGGGGGTAGTCGGAACCATTCTTCTGTGGCTAATTTCAATTCCAATGCTCTTGTATATATTAACTCTGATTCAGGTTGGATTGAAACGTAAGAGTATCAGAATTAAAACCTCTACCAAATGAAACTCTCCCCTGACCAAATCACTACCCTCAAAAAACTAATCTCTTACAAAGGCTATCCGGAGATCGATCTGCAATACGAGATCTTGGATCATGTGGCCTGCAAAGTAGAAGTGATGCTTGAGGACAATCCCAAACTTTCCCTAGACGATGCCTTTCGAAAAGTGCATAGTGAATTCGGAATTTTTGGGTTTTCTGATTTGGCTGAGTCTTACACCAAAAGTATTGAAAGACGTTATCGAAGATTTTTCTGGGAGGAATTGAAAGCATTTTTCACAAGCTACAGAATCATCTACCCAGCTACGACAGGGTTTATTCTGTATTGGCTGAGCGTAAACACAAGACCATTTGGTTATGAACTCACATTACCCGTTTGGGCTGTTTTGTTCTTTTTTGTAGGCCTTATCTATATAGTTGTTAGCTATTATAGGGTCAACAAAAACCTTAAAAATTATGTAGCTTTTAAGAGTACTAACAATTTCATGGTACTCCTGAATCTATTTATGCAACTTAATATTTACGGATTACGATTTTTTGAGAATCCAGATTACGTGATAGATTTTACTTTTAAAGGAGTTTTCATGGGTTTAGGTCTTTTGCTTATAGTTATGTCATTCTTCTCGATCTTTCTTCTGCCTAGAGTTCTAGACAACTCTATTAAAGAAACCAAAAAGCTCCAAGCAATCTATGAGGGATAAACTCTTTTTTAAATTTCGATTTCCAAATCCTTAACTTAAAGGAGATATTCTTTCCAATTCACGGTATTTCAGACTTTTACCCCTAGACTTTACAATTCGATAACCTTACTCCAAAATTTTATTTGTACTTTTGCAGCCTCAATAAGCAAAGCATGTTAAATATTCGGAATATCGCGATTATCGCACACGTTGACCACGGCAAGACTACACTCGTGGATAAAATCATTCACGTTTCAAAAATCTTCAGAGAAAATCAGCAATTCGATGATTTGATTCTAGACAGCAACGATTTGGAACGAGAAAGAGGAATTACTATCCTTTCCAAAAACGTTTCCATACGTTACAAAGAAACTAAAATCAACATCATTGATACACCTGGTCACGCCGATTTCGGAGGTGAAGTAGAACGTGTGTTGAAAATGGCTGATGGAGTGATTCTTCTTGTAGATGCATTTGAAGGTCCTATGCCTCAGACAAGATTTGTTTTGGGCAAGGCACTCAACTTGGGATTAACCCCAATCGTAGTAGTCAATAAGGTAGATAAAGAAAACTGTCGTCCAGACGAAGTACATGAAGCGGTATTCGACTTGATGTTCAATCTTGACGCCACCGAAGACCAATTAAACTTCCATACACTTTACGGTTCTGCGAAGCAAAACTGGATGGGACCTGATTGGAAAAATCCTACGGATTCCATCATCCCACTTTTAGATGCGATTTTGGAACACATTCCTGCCCCAAAAATCGATGAAGGAACTCTTCAGATGCAAATCACTTCGTTGGATTATTCCAGCTTCGTAGGTCGTATCGCGATCGGTCGAGTAAAAAGAGGCACAATAAAAGATGGTCAGCAAATCGCTTTGATGAAAGCAGATGGTTCGATCAAAAAAATGAAAGTAAAAGAACTTCATGTATTTGAAGGACTTGGCAAATTTAAGGTGACAGAAGTGTTAGCTGGAGATATCTGTGCGGTGACAGGCATCGAAGATTTCGAAATTGGAGATACCATTTCGCATGTAGACAATCCAGAAGCACTTCCTAGAATCTCTATCGACGAGCCTACGATGAATATGCTCTTCACAATCAACAACTCTCCTTTCTTCGGTAAAGAAGGAAAATTCGTGACTTCCCGTCACTTGAGAGATAGATTGATGAAGGAGATTGAAAAAAACCTTGCGCTTCGCGTGGAATCCACAGATTCTGAAGACAAGTTCTTGGTATATGGTAGAGGCATTCTTCACTTGTCTATCTTAATTGAGACAATGAGACGAGAGGGATATGAAATACAGGTTGGTCAGCCACAGGTGATTTTCAAAGAAATCGATGGCGTAAAATGTGAGCCTATCGAAACTTTAGTAGTAGATGTGCCTCAGGAGACTTCCGGTAAAGTAATTGAACTAGCTACCCAGCGAAAAGGAGAATTACTAATTATGGAGCCTAAGGGTGACTTACAGCATTTGGAGTTCAGCATCCCTTCAAGAGGATTGATCGGGTTGAGAAACAATATGCTTACTGCCACGCAAGGTGAGGCAATAATGAATCATAGATTCACCGCCTATGAGCCTTTCAAAGGTCCTATTCCTGGTCGAGTGAATGGATCATTAATATCAATGGATGCAGGTCCTTGTACCGCTTATGCGATCGATAAACTGCAGGATAGAGGAACCTTCTTCATCGAGCCAGGCGACGAACTTTATGCAGGTCAGGTAATCGGCGAAAACTCTAGAGATAATGACATTGTGGTGAATGTGCAGAAGGGCAAGAAACTGACGAACATGAGAGCTTCAGGTTCTGACGACAATGCTCGAATCACTCCAGCGAAAAAATTCTCTTTGGAGGAATCAATGGAATACATTCAGAAAGATGAGTACTTAGAGATCACTCCAAAATCCATCCGTATGCGGAAAATCTATTTGGACGAAGGAGAAAGAACAAGAATGGCAAAGAAAGATTCTTAATTGAAAAATTCATAAACACACAAAATCCCTCAGACGAAAGTTTGAGGGATTTTTTTGTTACGACTAATGATGGACTTAGCTTGTAATAATTAATTTCAAACCAACCACAGGTATTCAGTAGCCTTTTACTGGGCTGAATATCAAAAAGCGATTTAAATTTTTATCTTTAGCTGTCTTTTGAAGAATAGCCGAATGGCAAACCAAAAGTACTTATTTCAAGAAATTCGTATGAAGTCAAGAAGAAATTTTATCAAAACAATCGGAGTTGCAGGTGCTGCTTCTCTTATACCAATCTCCACAATAGCAAACGATATGGCTAAGCAAAAAATGATTCACCAGGTTTATTTCTGGCTACACGACAAAAACAATACAAAAGAATTTTTGACAGAAGCCGTTCCCATGCTTGGCAAATGCAAAGACGTAGCAAAATTTATTGCCGGTGTACCTGCAGCAACAGCAGATCGGGATGTTGTGGATCATAGCTTTCAGGTCTCTTGCACTATATTTTTTGATAGTTTGGAAGAACAACTCGCCTATCAGACCGACCCTCTTCATTTAGCCTTTATCGAGAAATACTCCTCAATGTGGAGTACAGTCAAAGTATACGATACCGCAATCTGATAAACCTTTCACCTCCTTTTCATCGTAAGTACCTCTTATACAATTAATCGTCGATTATGAAGCAAGTGAAGTGGATTCTGGGCCTAGTCCTTTTAAGCATTGGAGCATGTGATCCAAAAGAAGATTCAGTACCAAACCCAACGGCTGATGTCGTAAAAGATGCTATCTATAAGTCAATGGAGGAGTGGTATTACTGGAACAAGGAACTTCCCGCCGCTCCAAAAGCTGGAGATTTCGATACCAATGAGGCTTATTTGGATGCGATTACTTTCAAACCCTTAGATAGATTTTCTTACCTAACTACTCAGGAAGCATTCAATAATGCTTTTGTGGGTAAAAATGCAGGTCATGGTTTTGGATTTTCTTTTGATTCGACTGAAAGACTATTTCTTTCCTATGTCTTTAGCGAAGCGCCAGCAGGAAAAGATGGCTGGCAGCGAGGCTGGGAAATCATTGGAATGAATGGGAAATCTATTCCTGAATATAAAACTGCTTCTGGAGGATATGATTTCAAATTAGGTCCTACCGATCCCGGGATCACAAATACATTCACATTCAAGCTCCCGGATGGCAGTACAACAACCAGAACAAATATTAAAGCTGAATACCAGTCAAACTCGGTCCTTCATCAGGAAATTATCTCGGTTGGTGCAAAAAAAGTTGGCTATTGGGTGTATCAAAGTTTCAAAGCCACTGCCGGACTATCCCCAACCTCAAGTAATGAAGTCAAGAGCTCCATGGAATTTTTCCAAGCTGGAGGCATCAATGAATTGATCATTGATTTGCGATACAATGGAGGAGGGTCCGTGGCTGTTGCTGAGCAAATTATGAATTACTTGATTCAAGCTACAAACGGCAATCGCCTGATGTACACGAATAAATTGAACTCGCTTAAAACATCCTTGCAATCCAGCACGAATTTTAAGAAAGTAGGAGGATTGAGCCTAAGTAGAGTTCTTTTCATCACTTCTAGAGGATCAGCATCTGCTTCTGAATTAGTGATCAATAGCCTTGATCCTTATATGGATTTAGTTTTAATCGGTGATAATACCTTTGGTAAGCCAGTGGGTTCTTTTCCGCTTTCAAGGTATAATAAAACCCTAGTAGACAATAATGTGGAATTAGTCCCCATCACATTTGCAACGGCCAATTCCCAAGGTAAAGCGGAATATTTTGATGGATTTCCAGCAGACTTCACTGTTGGCGATTCGCCACAATTCAATTGGGGAGATCCGCGTGACTTACGATATGGTGCAGCAATTCAATACATCCAAAACGGAACAATCAATGCCCGAATGAGAAATTCGTACTTCAGGCCTAAATGGGAAATGATTGATGCATTTAAGGGCTTACAGCAGGAATTTCCTGCTTACTAAAGCAAAAAATCCCGTCTTGAAAGAGTCGGGATTTTTTGTTGGATAAAGGGTAAAGCTTTCTTGAAACCTATTTCTTTTGACGCTCGATTAAAACATCCATCACCTCATCCAATTCATACCCCTTAGCCTCCAAAAGAATAAGATAATGAAACATCAAATCCGCTGCTTCGCCTAGGAACAAGTCCTTGTTATCATCCTTAGATTCAATCACAATCTCCACTGCCTCCTCTCCTACTTTTTGCGCAATCTTATTGATTCCTTTGGCAAAAAGTGATGCAGTGTACGATTGGTCAGAAGGATTATTTTTCCGGTCTTTTATGATCGCACGAAGCTGATCGATAAATCCTGTTTTTGAGGAATTGACTTCATTAAAGCAAGTATCCGATCCAGTATGGCAAACCGGGCCGATTGGATTTGCCTGTATAAGAATCGAGTCTCCATCGCAGTCTTCTGTCATACTTACCAATTCCATGAAGTTACCTGAGGTTTCTCCCTTTGTCCAAAGCCGTTCTTTACTTCGGCTATAAAAAGTAACCTTTCCACTTTCCTGAGTTTTGGCCAAAGCTTCTTCATTCATATAGCCTTGCATCAGCACTTTACCACTCAAGGCATCCTGTACGATTGCTGGGACGAGCCCATTCATTTTCTTAAAATCTATGTTCATATTCTTAAGCCTTTGCCATTTTCAAAACCTCGAAGGTTTTGTCGTTTAATTCTAATCTATTTTAAAAATCCTGATTTTCGAGGAAAGACCTCAAAGGTTAAGATTACTTCCGAATACTAATCCCTTCCCCATCCAAATAACTCTTCAAACTTGGAATCGGAATTTCTTTAAAATGGAAAATACTTGCTGCCAAAGCTGCATCTGCTTTCCCGAAGGTAAACACATCTTTGAAATGTGCCATAGTTCCAGCACCGCCAGAAGCAATTACAGGAATCGACAACATAGAAGAAATCTCAGCTAAAATTTCATTGGCGAAGCCCGACTTGGTTCCGTCATGATCCATGGAAGTGAGCAAAATCTCCCCAGCGCCACGATCGCAAACTTCCTGCGCCCAAGCTTGGGTCCGAAGCAAAGTGGCTTTCCTTCCTCCATGTGTATGTACAAAATCAATCCCATCCACATTCCGAGTATCTATAGCAACGACTACACACTGGGAACCAAACTCTGCTGCCATTTCATTTATGATTTGGGGATTTTTCACCGCAGCTGAATTAATAGAAATCTTATCAGCTCCTGCATTGAGTAGCACTTTCACATCTTCCACAGTTGAGATTCCTCCACCTACTGTAAATGGAATATTGATTGCCTTAGCAATCTTCGTTACCAATTCAGCCAATGTCTTTCGTTTATCCACTGTCGCAGTAATGTCTAGAAAGACCAATTCATCCGCTCCTTCGTCAGAGTAGATTTTTGCCAGTTCAACAGGATCGCCAGCGTCTCGAAGATCCACAAAGTTGACTCCTTTGACCGTGCGACCATCTTTGATATCTAGGCAGGGAATGATTCTTTTGGTTAACATTTATAAATTGGAAAATTCTAAAATTGAAAGATTGTAAAATTAAAGGTCTAGGTTGAAAGGTTACAAAGTGGTAAGGTGGTAAAGTTAAATTCCTATGTAGGTCTTTTGTCTTGATTCTTGTGTCTAATATCTTGATACTTAAACAAAGCTTGCCAATTCCTCCAACGTCACTCGTCCTTCATAATAAGCCTTTCCCACTATCGCACCATAAACTCCGATTTTCTCTAATTCTTCAAGATCTTTAAGTGAAGATACTCCTCCACTCGCGATCAATTTTAATCCAGGAATTTCTTGAAGAATTTCCTGATACAGTTCCACGGATGGTCCTTGAAGCAAACCGTCTTTGGCTACGTCGGTACAAATCACAAAGCTGATTCCTTTGGATACGTAGTCTTTGATAAAAGGAATCAAATCTTCTGATGTAGTCTCTTCCCAACCGCCAACCGCTATTTTTCGATCTTTGGCATCTGCTCCCAAGATGATCCGCTCAGTTCCGTATTTCCGAATCCATTCTTGAAATAAAGCTGGGTTCTTTACGGCAATACTTCCACCAGTCACTTGGGTTGCTCCTAATTCAAAGGCCTTGTCGATTTCTTCATTTGCTTGAATTCCTCCACCAAAGTCCACGGTCAAACTGGTCTGACTGCAAATTCCTTCTAAAACAGATGCGTTCACGATTTTCTTAGCTTTAGCACCATCCAAATCCACCAAGTGCAATCGGGAAATTCCTGCACCTTCGAAGCGCTTGGCCATTTCGACTGGATCGTCATGGTACTCTTTTTTGCTGCTGTAGTCACCTTGGCTTAGCCGGACACATTTGCCTCCGATGAGGTCTATAGCGGGAATGATATACATTTTTCAAGTAGTTAGAATCAAGATTATAGAATCAAGACTTCTAGAATTTAAGATTAAAGTTGGGACAAATCCCCCTTTTAAAGGGGGCAAGGGGGATTTATTTAATATTCAGGAAATTGGACAATAACTTCTCCCCGACCAAACCACTTTTTTCTGGGTGAGCCTGAATGGCATAGTAATTATCCCGATGAAGCATGGCTGAGAAATCATGAATATAATGGGTGCTAGCGATGGTTTCCATTGCCATTTCTGCATAAAAGCTATGCACGTAATAGACAAATGGATTGGCTGGAAGATCTTTCAAAAGCGGGTTATCTGCTAAGTTTTCGAGTTCGTTCCAACCCACATGTGGCACCTTAAATTCCTGTGAATTCTCAGGGACAAACTTCTTCACTTTCACTGGAAAAACCCCCAAGCACTCGGTGTCATTTTCCTCTGAATGAGCACAAAGCAACTGCAAACCCAAACACACCCCGAAAAAGGGCTGCTTTAGCTCCTTAATCAGCGCATCAAGATTTCGGGCTTTCAGGTACTTCATGGCAGTACTT
>JAFMBQ010000196.1 GCA_017858365.1 Algoriphagus sp.
CCAGTCCTTTGAAACATAAATTTAAACCTAGACACAGTTTAATGAACTATCCCTTCTACGAAAAAAGCTTCGCATGAAAATGGCAAGCTGATCAGTGATTACAAGTTTTTTTGTTTTCATGAAAGCCTAAATTTATTGCCGGCGATAAAATATTTAAGGAAACCAAAATCAAGTATATCTTTGATTCCGAATTAAACTTGGTTGATATTCTCTCTTACAATATTATTCTGAAGGAAATACCTGGCATTCCCAATTTAACCAAGCTGATGGAGGTAGCAAGAGTCCTATCATCAGATTTTGAACATGCTAGGATTGATCTTTATGCTACTGCTGACCAGATTTTCTTTACAGAAATTACCCATTATTCAAGTTCTGGCTTTGAGAAGTTTAGTTCCTATGAAGTTGATCTCCTTGGGGTTCAGAAATGGTTGAAAAAAAAATTAAATACCTTTTCCACAAAAAAATTATGATTTGGCTTTTTTCGTAGCCACATACCTCCAATATTTTTTTCTTATTTTTAGTGGAACAAGACTTACAAAGGCCTTCCTAATTGTAAAATCTAATGGCAAGCTTCTTGAGAAAGGCGTCTGTCTAAGATAATCCCAATAAAGAGATTTAAAGTGGTTTTTACATCCAATATTCCATGGCTTGGGATTTCCAGTAAAGTGGATTATTCTAGGCTTATCCGAAGCCTCCGCCAATTCTTCCTCAGAGAAATACACCATAGCTTTATCATAAGCAGACTTTTCTAGTAAAGAGGATTGAACATTCCATTTTGGATGTAAGCGAAGCCAATTTCCTTTAAGAGTAGCATTAAGTCCATCTTGATCCGCAAAACTAATTTTTTCACTAAATGCTATCACATAGTCAATGGAAGCATTTCCAAGGTTTAATTTTCTCCATAAATCCAATTGAAAAATCATCACTCCAGCATTAAAATAGCCTGTTTCTTTTGTCAGACCTAGTCTATGAAAATCGTCTCTCAAAGGATCAGCAACGGCTGCCACAGGATAATCACCCATGTCTGTCTCCCAAAGTTCAGTCAAATCTCCGTGGATAAGGACATCAGTATCTAAATAAATAACCTTTGACTCCTCAATTAAATTAGGGGCTAATAATCTAAAGTAAGTGGGAACTGTAAAATGCATCCCCAATTTTAGACCTGACAATATTTCTACATTTACCAGCTTAATTACTAATTCAGAACCCATTTTGCTAGCCATTTCTTCCAAAGGCTGGAGCCAATCAGAGTTTGATTCACCGATGATTAGGTAAATTCTAAACTGAGTTTTAGGATGATTTTTAAGAATAGAGAAGATGGTGACGGCAGTAGGTAAAAGGTAGGCCCGATCAAGCGCCAATATGATTGGTATAGGAGTCAAATTCAACGAATATTATTTTTCACAAATTAAATTTATTAAAATAATACTTTAATTCGGATGCTGGATAATGATTTGACTCAAATCCAACTTATTTCAATAATAAGAGTGATCAGGCTCAGCCTAGGTTTTAGAATGCACAGACCTGAATCCAATCAATGCTGCACTATAAAAAAATAAAACCGCTTCCAGCTTTTCGCACAAGGAAGCGGTTTTTTCCAGATTCGATATTCCGATCCGAATCAATCAATTCACTGATCTATTGTCCTTTTTCTTACGCTCTTCCTAATTGCCGAAGCATTTTCACATGATCACTTAGCGCCATCAAAAACGTTCTTTTTTCCAAGTAGGGAATTTTAAACTCCTGAGCTGTTTCAGATACGATCTTGGAGATTTTCCGATAATGAATGTGGCAGATGTTTGGAAACAAATGATGTTCCACTTGAAAATTCAATCCTCCAATCAACCAGGAAAAGATTCTGCTTTTTGGCGCATAATTACTAGTGGTAGCCATCTGATGAGTGATCCATTCATGGGAAATTTGCCCTTGTTCATCAGGTTGAGGAAAGGAAGTTTCTGAGAGTATGTGTGCCGTTTGGAAAACCAAACTAATACAGATTCCAGTCACGAAATGCATGGACAAAAAGGCCAAGATGATGATCCATGCCGGTAGAGGTACCATCACTAAAGGTAATACCAAGGCATAGGAATAATAAAGTACTTTCCAACTCGTAATTTTCAACAGCTCTTTTCTGAAATCGCCATCAGCTTTGAAGTAGCCCATATTTTTGTAACGATTCGCTCTGACAAAATCCTTGGTAGTGATCCAAGAGATAGTTGATAGTCCATAAAAAAACCAGATGTATAGGTACTGAAAACGATGGATCCAATAATGCTTAGCATGAGGGGAAAAACGCAAGAAAAATGGTGCATTAATATCATCATCCCCATGTTCAATATTGGTGTAGGAATGGTGAAGTACATTGTGTTGGATTCGCCATACATTAGCATTGGCACCGATCAGATTCATGGTGTATCCCAAATACTTGTTAATTAAAGGGCTTTTGGAATAGGAACCATGAATCGCATCATGCATCACTCCCATTCCTATGCCAGCCATACCCATGCCACTGAGGATATAGAGACCAAACAGTAATAAAGGACTGGTGACCAATCCCGAGCCGATAAAACCTAGTGGAATAAAGAAAGTAGCTAGCATGAAAATGGTTTTAACCACCATGCTCCGATCGCCATGTTTATTTTTGTTGCTTGTTTTGAAGTAGTCATTGACCCTTAAATGCAGGGTTTTAGAAAATTCAGAAGCACCTGTTTTATCGAATTTTATGTTTTGCATTGCGCATTGGTTTTCGCTCAACGACAGCTACCCTTTTAAGAATAGCTGTCGTTGAGCGGGTTTCTATTCAATCAATAAGTTTGAAGTTCAGCAAAAATCAGATCTAATTCCGGTCTGGTCTTTTCTAGTTTTTTAGAAAGACTTTCCATCATCTGCTCTCTTTGACCTTCTGCGTACTCAAAATCCAAATCCAGTAAAATTGTGAATCGCTGTTTCAGCATCACTTTTTGCTCTCGCCAACTTCTTGTTAGGAACATGCCTTTGTTTGTTAATGTTTAATGAATTATTTCTCTTTCAAATAGCGCCAATTCTTTCTTTTCAGGATGATCGGAAAAGGTGCAGTAGTAGATTTTAGCATAATATTTCCTGATAATCATCTTGACTTTCGGAGCTATTACGGTGAACACGTGCTGTCCCACTTTGAAATGGGTTTCTTCAAGGGTATCCATTTAGTTTTATTTAACTGCTAAGGCTTGGTACAGTTTAGGTTGATAGCTATTTATTTGCTCCAGACTAAGCTCTTACGGATTCAAATAATCCTGACTTTACGATCAATTGGTGAATTCCCCATTTTTGAAATTCCTCCTTGATTATCATCTTGCTTCGCTTACTGACCCTATTATTTATCTTTAGCTTTATTGGAATTAATTTACTTGGCTGAGTAGCAAATGTCCTGCTATTAACTTTTCAACAGTTTAATGAAGATATAAATTCATGCTGTTTTGGTTTGATACATTTATTAGGAAAAATGGCTTGTCAGAAAATAGACCATGCTCCAAGAATAAGCCTTGTATTTCACTATACCAGTTTTAGATGCTCATTAAAGGAATTCAGAATAGTTATTATTGATTTAAAAAGGTGTATTTTAACTTAATATTACCTCAAGCTTTTCTATATTTTTTATCAATAAAACTCAAGGTCCAATGAAATATCGATTAACTGGATTATTAATTTTTTCCGTATTTTTTCTTCTGGGCAAATTAACGGCTCAAGAAATGCCGCCTCCAGTCAAAAATGATTCAATCATCTTGGCTCAGGCTTACGTCAACCTGACACTAACCAAGGAGTATTTCGAAGGCCTTTCAATAGATCGAATTTCAAAAATTCTCCCATTTGAAATGAACGAATTGGCTGCGATCACCGATGAGCAATTTCGCAGTGACAATTCAGGACTATATAATTTCTCCTATGCTTTACTCTATTTCAACAAGGCAAAATTCCTGTATCGAACCAGAAAAAGCATGAAACGGGATGAGCTGATCCAATGGAAAGAATCATTGGAAAAGGCGATAGATTATTTTAATCAAGCTAAAGCTAAAGCACTCTGGAGTCAGGAAGTCCCATTCTTTGAGCTGATCAACTATTCTGAATCATCCTATTCCACCTTACACCAAGAACTCTTTACCCTGAAAAGTCTCTTCACACCCTACTTTAACGAGGACATTTATCCAGACTTTAAACGCATATTTTTAAAGGCAAAAAATACCAATCGTTTTGAAATTGATTCGCTCGCCTATTTCGCAGGACTTTATGAACTGGAATATTCTGCTTCAATTATTGATAAAAAATACATTGGTTACAATTATAATTTCGGACCAAACACCCTGCCTTTAGTCTCTGAATACAATCACTCGGAGCGAGATTATGATTATAATCCATATACCGACCCTATAAAAACTGCCTACTTACTCGATGAAAAACTAGATTTAATTTCCAGGTATGTACAATTAAAAAGCCTCGCTTCCAAAAGCAATGAGGAAAAACTTAGCTGGTTTGAAAGCTATAGAATGTACAATGACTATTATATTTTCAAAGATGCAAGCTTAGATAAGTTATTCATCAACAAGATCACCAAAATCGAAGATCCGTTCCTGAAAACTGAACTGGACTCATCTGAGCTTGATGTTCTCTATGCTGGATTGAGAGAGAACTTCTCCTACGCTTCCTATGCCACGGCACAGGCATTTATCAACCTATCGTTGACACAGGCTCAATTTGAAACACAAAGTTCGAGTCAAATCGCTTCAGTTCTTGCTTCCAATGAACTAGAATTAAGTGCTGTAGAGGACAGTTCCTTTATCGCTCAAAATCCTAAACTCTACCATTTCACCTATTCGCTGTTGTATGAAAATACCGCGAGACTGCTCTACAGAACCCGGAAAAATATAGATCGAACAAGGCTTATCGAATGGAAAGAGGCACTAGAAAAAGGAATTGACTTCTATAACCTATCTCAAGATGAAATAGAAAAACCGGAAGCGGATTTACGATTTCATGAGCTCATCAAATTTGATGGGAATGATACACAAAAGCAAAAAAGCAATATTCTAGATTTAAAAATAGACTTTACTCCCTATTTCAACGAGGACATCTATCCTGATTTTCAGCGTATTTTTTACAAAGCTAAAAACTCAGATGAATATGATTTTGAAGGGCTAAAGGCATTTGCTGGTATTTACAACCTCAGTCTTGATATGTCTGTGTTAGAAAATACCGGATCCGAGATAGCTTATAGATCATATTCAGATATAAGTCAAATGTATGACATGTTTCCAAAGCTTGATTTAATCTCAAAATTCATCCAATTCAAATTTCTCGCCTCACCTCAATTTACTATTCCTAAAATTGGTTTTGACACAAAGCAATTGTATTCATCTTATAATAGTTTTCTCAATCAACTAGAAAACGAAAATGATGCATTTATTCTTCTAGAATTAAATGAGGAAGCTATTCAGACATTATTTGATCAGTTGCAGGAAAAATTTCCATATAAGTTTAAAAGAGTTTTATCAGAACCATCTGTGGCTCTTGATAGCAAAAATCAATATCAGGTTTTGCCAGGAGTGCCACCCAACGATTTGTATTACTTCCCCGAATTTGCTCCGCTCGCCTCCGCGAGTTTTGTAAAAAGGAACTTCAAACCTGAGTTAAAAACCCTCGGAAAGGTAGATGACTTCCTAAGAAAGGAATTTATAGCGGCTGGTTACAAAGACCAACTCCATTACTATTATGCTTCAGATGGTTTTGCCATTACTACAAGTTTGGAGCGATTTACGCTAGATGGTTCGACCGTTCCAGCCGATAAGCATTTTGTCAAAAGCATCACGGCCTCGGAGAACTTCTCCTATTACGAAACCTTCAAATCCATGTTTATGGACGTAGAGTTCAACTATAGAATGTTTGCTTTCATTGTCGGGGCAAATGCAACTCAAATGAGCAAAAATGCTATGACTCCCGAGTTTGCGCAGCAACTTATCAAAAAGAGTTATAATCGTCTTCCTGCTGATTTGACTGACAAAATACTCGATAACAAGACACTATCCGTTTTCGTCTATCATTTCCATCTCAACCTCAATACCGGTACAGTACAGCTCGACCTCTCAGGCAAACTCTCCACTCAGGATTATTTGAAAAATGCTGGGCTGCTGAAAATCATTCAGTAGATCTAACCTTTGGATTTAGTCTAAAAGAGGATTTTCTTTGAAATATTGCTCGAAAGAAAAAGTTCTATGGATGGTTTCACCTTCAAATCTGATAATATCGATTTTCATCGTAGGGCAATATCCATATCCCAAGTATCCAATAGAAAAAGAAGAGCTCGGGTCTGTTGAAATTCGTTTTTGATCAATAAATCCTTTGCAAAAATTGTATTGAACTTCCTTTATTTCATTTTTTCTCAACAAAGGAAACTCTAGCCACATCGTATAATTCCTGTTGTTACCACCAGCATTAGAGGGGCTAACCGATGCTTTGATTTCAATCAAACTGTCAAGAGGATAGGTTTTTTCTCTGTGGATAATTTCCTCAATTTCCTCGTTTGTCAAGTTTTTATATTTCTCACCGCTGCTTCCCAACACCTCATTCAGTAATTGAACTGAGGTTACATTAGCTCTTTTTGCAGCAGCTTTTTCTATGTTTGCTTCATTCTCACTTCGCTTAGCTTTTATACCCAAAACGATAAATAGTCCTGCAATCACCACAAATACCCCCACAGCAATTTTCAAATACCTCGACTTCTTACTTTTTACCAAGTCATCGTACTTCTGTTTGGCCTCTCTCTGCTTTTCCTGCTTTAGAGATTCACGACTATTTACTATCCAATTACTTTCCTCTTCATTTGGCTTAAACTTGCCAAGATAAGGCTCGATGTAGATCAATTGCTTTTCAGAGAAATACTCCCTCGCTTCCTCCTTTACTCCTACTTGACTTTTGACCAAGCGCTTGATCTCAAGCAAAGCTGTTTCTTCAAGACTTCGCTTTTCTGCGATGGGCTTGGCTAGGGAATCATGAGAGATCTCATAGGCATCGGTATTCTCATTGTAGCGGAGCAGTCTGCTATTGGAAAATGCTTCTACCACATCCACAACCATTTGTTGATCTAAATCTGGCACTCGCTCAAATAACTCTTTTTTGGTAATCGGGTCTTTTGTTCCTTCCAATGTGGAAAAAGGCGAAAGAATCTTCCAAATGATGGCAGGGTTCAAATCCGGATGTTTGCCCTTCAATTCCTTGGCAATATCAGCCACTTGCTCTTCGAGAAAATTGCTCAGAATATCGCCAATCTCTCCCATATCATTCACTTTTTCCAAAGTAAATTTAGCTGGTGTTTCACGCTTTTTATCTCCCGTGATATTCAGGTAAAGCTTATCCAGAAACACCTGCAAAAAAGGCAGCTGAATCGTCAGTGATTTTTTATCTCCTTTGATTTTCTGAAAGATGCTTTCGGCGACTGCATCTTCGCTTCCTTTGGCTATGGAAATAGCGGAATTGGCAAATGTGGAAGCACCAATAATCACCTGCTTTACCTTTGCAAGGTTCATTGGTTCTACGCGTAATTTTTTGCGAAGCAAAGTCGGAATAGCTCGCTCAAAATCAGCCAAGTAGCCTAAATACTCTTCACGAATCGAAAAAATAATTTTAACTGGCTGACCTGAATTCAAAATCTCCTTGATCGTCTGGACAAAAAGCTCCTGCTCAGCTTGTGATCCGAGAATGAAAAGCTCCTCAAATTGATCAAAAATCAGGTAGATCGGCCGGAAAGAGTTTTGATAAACAGATCGAATCAACTTAGCGATTGGGGTGAGTTTCTGCACTCCCTGATCCATTTCCTGCTCCCATTCATCAAGCCAGTTAGCTGCATCTTCGATCGGGTTGACTTTCCCACCAGCTTTCTCCAAGGCGGAGACTAGTGATTTATTGATATCCGAACCTCTCCGAATCATCAGGTCCAGCCAATCGTGCGGCTGAAACTTAC
>JAFMBQ010000197.1 GCA_017858365.1 Algoriphagus sp.
TGACTAACAAGATGTGCTAGAAATGAAGAAACTTAATAATAGAAAATTAAAAATCTTTTTGAGCATATTTTTTTAGTATTATTATTTAATTGCAATTTTCATTAAATAATTTTTTTGCTAGTACTAAAACATGTGATCTAACAGCATAGTTTTTTGCTATTTCAAAAACAGAATTTAAAGCCACACAAGCATTTCTTCTTTGATTTATTTGAATGTAAGAATAAGCTAATAACCCAAAGGCTTCTGCATCAACGGGATTAATATCAATGCATTTTTTAAAATCTAAAATTGCGTTTGGGAAATCACCAACCTCAAAATAAGCATTGCCTCTATTATAATAAGCATCGAGAAGATATTCTTCATCATGTTGGGTATTAATAGCAGCAGTCAACATTTTTATAGCTGTTTCATCTTCATCGGAGTCAATTGCTTTAAGCCCAAAATACTTATATCCTTCACTACACTGATATGGATCTAAATAAATTGATTTGGTGTAAAACCCTTCAATCATTTCAATTGTTTCAGAATCTTTTTCTTCTTCCGAGGCAACACCTAATAAGGTAGCTAAATTGCACAAGGCATTTGAAAAATCGGGATTTAGTTCTAGAGCTTTAAAATAATTTTCAAAAGCAAGTTTATAATTGTTTGATTTTCTATAGATTATTCCTAGTGTATTATGATCCTCTGCTAGCCAAACATTACTGTTATTCAATTTTATAGAATTTAATAAATCTTTTTCAGCTGAATCATAATTTTGAAAAACAAAATTTGCATTTCCTCTATAATGATATGCTATCCAATTTTTAGTGTTTTTGGATATTTGATAATTAGCCAATTCATAGACTTTAGTATAATTACCAGCAAGTTCCGCTTCAACACATTCTGCGACAAAATCTTCCAAACTCAAATTAACAAAGGCCTGATCAGTTGGTAAATTTAAATTTTTACTTAAAAAAATGTGATTATTAATATCAATGGCAAAATTTAAATTTTGGTTTAATCTATCGCTATCTTGTTTTACAAAAGAAGTTATTCCAACAACTTCACCTGACATATTAAATAGTGCTCCACCACTACTCCCGGGAGATATTGGTGCTGTAATCTGATAAACAGAACCATAATTTGTTAGCGATCTGATAGCTGAAATGATTCCGTTTGATACTGTGCTTTCTAAGCCGTCAGGATTTCCAATTGCAAAAATTTCATCTCCCTTTTCAGCTTTAACTTGAGCAAACTTTAAAAAAGGAAAAATCTTAGAATTACTATTTTTTATTTTAAATTTGACAATATCCAAACCTACATTAAAATCCAATATGCTTTCCACATCAAAATATTGATTTTCAATTGTTTTAATTTTTACTTTTTTAGAATCCTTAATGACATGAAGATTTGATAATGCAATACCTTTTTGATCTATAAAAAAACCAGATCCAGTTGAAATAATTTCGCCTTTTGCATTGTAAGAAAGAACCATAAAAACTGATTTCTCAGATCTTTTTATCAAATCTTTTAAAGTTTGTTGAGAATAAGATCTTGAAATTGAGAAAAATATAAAAATAATAAAAATAAAAAAAATAAATTTATTTTGGGATGGGTATGATAGATTTAAATTTAGTTTTTTTTTATTCGAATGTTTCATGTTTTATTTTAGTTTAAGTAACCGCGGTTAGGAAATGATGTTTGAAAGTTGAGGAAAGCCTAATTACATAAATAAATCAACCACAAGGAATGATCCGGCTTTGAGGCTTTGCATGTTAATACTTTGCCAAATAGCTATAACTCGGAATTAGCTGATAAGAATATTTTTATTCTCCTTAATTCCCCGATAATCTAAAACCTTTTACCAAATATTGAAAGTTTTAATACCCTTCATCCTTAATTACCTTATCAACGTAGCCTTTATTTGCTTCAATTTATCCATACTCGTATGATTTCGGACAATCTTATTATATTTTTATGATTCTTCGATTATAATAAATATTTCTGAAATCACCAAATCTTTTTATGGTTCCAAAAACTATTTTTGTAGAAACTGGCTCTACTTTAAAATTTTCCCTTCCATTAAAAATCCTCCAAACGTAATATGATATCTCCATCAAAAAGAATTTTTGGTCTTCGAAATTTACTTTGATAGAGTGTTTTCTTCTCTTATGATTATAATCACCTTCAAACTCATCACTGAGAATGATAATGATGTTCCCGCAATTAGAGGAGGGAACGATATTTTTAATCAAAAACCATCAACTAAAATAAAAGGAGTCTTTTTTGAACAAAGTATTCACTATCGAATTTCAGATTCAAACTCGAGGCGCGTTACTTTTTGTTTGATACTATGTGTTTATGATTATTATCAGCTAAATAATGCATTCCGATCAAGGACTCAAATAAGAGATTCTTTTGTAGAGGAACTCTCATGTAGACCATTTAATTATGCCGTAGCATGTGCTATTGTTCGTAGATTTGTTATATGATTGGAGATACATTGTGAAAAAGAACTAGTCAAAACAAATCTTGGTTGGATTAAATGGTCGATTATAGGTTTATGGTTGGTTTTTTGAACATACGTTAGTATTCCCATAAATTAGGTTGTACCTGTGAGGATGGTCACTTTCCTAATCAGGATTGTATCGTAGAATATCGATAGGGGGAATCAATGAAATTTACTAGCAATTTTCACCAAGTAGGTGGTACCTGAGTGGATGATGAAAAAACTCAGAATAAGAAAACCTCATTATAAATCGTAATTTTCCGATTTGTTGGGTTGGTTGTAACCTCTTACAAAATAAAAATAAGTGGGTGGTACCTGAGAGGATGAGTGAATATATAGGAAATCATTGATTTCTCCTTGCAGTAAATCTTGCAGTTGGAGATCAAATAGAAGATGTATTACTGCAATCAAAATTCACAATCTAATGATATACAGATATTTAAAAAGTCACCTAATAACAAGCGTTTCCTAACCGCTAGTTCTAGGTTACCTACCTGTCGGCAGGCAGGGGTTTCTAGCGTGTTACTTTATTTATAGTAAATACAGAAAAGGATTTTATTCTGTTTTTCGAATGACTTTAATTTTCCAGTGGATTTGTCGGATTTTGTTGAAATCTATAGATTTTTCCCTCACTTTTTTATCTGATGAAATCTCTTTGTGAGGTCTTTTGACCTTAAAAACCCACTCCTTTTTCTTGGGTAGATCTTACGGGTAATGGTATTGGATTGATCAAGTACCTTTCTTATTTCTTCTTCTGAATTACCCATGTATGAATTGTGGTTAGCCAATGTATGTCTTGGAACATGCCCTGTAAGTTTGGGTTTCAAAAGATTTCCCAACTGAATTTCTTCCAAAATTCAATCTTTTAGAAAAAAAACCCCAAATCTGTTCTGCTATTTGATGAATGGATTTAGAAGTCAGATTAGCTGCAATCCTAAGGTTATTCATAGGTGTTTTTCTGTTAAAAAATAGAATTTGAAAAATGGTTTCTGTGACCAAATGCACTCAAAACATGAATGCGATCATGCTATCCGGCACGGTTAAGTTTAAAGTAAGCCAGTCGTCTGATTAGTCGGTGGATTTTTTGAAAACCTTGATCATGAGGGAAATTGATGCTTAAAATGATCAGGTTGTTTTCGGTTTTTTTCCAAAAATATCTGGGGATATTAAATTTACTACCAAACTCTTTTTTTTTCAGCCTACTGATCGGGGGCTCGGTTACTTTTGATTCAAATGGTGTGTTTATTCCGAAGCGATTGAGTAAAAAGCAACCGTAATCAAACCAATTCTGCTTTTGCTCACTGATGGCCAGATTTCGACTGGCTTCCCAAATTTCTCCGGTAAGGTGTGGATATAATTTGGCGATATCCACGATCCAGTTATAGTGGTGCTTGGATTCTGAATCGACCGAGTGCAAAATCCCCATACAGAGCAAATCACTTAATTCGGGGATCTTAGCTGACTGAAATTCATCGGATGGTTGTGCTCGACTCCACACATGATGAGTTAATTCCCAAGAGGCATAGTTTCCCACTTTCCAGTGTAAGTCCATTTTGGTGCGTTCTTCAGGATGCTCCAACTCAATCGAATGTTTAAAATCCAAACAAAGACTTGGCGCTTTTTGAAGATTAGTAAGAAAAAAAGAATCAGTGCATTTCCATCCCATTTCTTCCAAAATCGACAAGCAATTAAAAACCTCTTCCTTTTTCACCAAGATATCCAAGTCTGCCATCGGTCGATAGACTGGTCCTTCATAGTAGGATAAGACTGGAATCCCTTTGATCAGCATGACTTCTTTCCCTTTACTACTCAGTGCCAAAATGACTTCTTTTAGTCGATCTAGGTTTTTCAAGGTCTTAAGCCACCAATACTTGTGGAGTACTTTAAATCTCTTTTCATGAAGAGAAAAATGCCCAAGCTCTTTCAATTTTTGAAGATATAGCGGTACCAATTTCATGACACCATAATCAATATCATCTATAATTACCTCCTTATCCCATTGGCGGGCTTTGTTGAGATTGGAATCCAGATCCTGCCCCAAAATCACCTCCAGCATAAGAAAAGCCAAATGCTGATTCAGTCTTTCGATCGTATCTTTATTCATTTCTTTTCTGGGTTATTTGTCTCCTGAGAAGATGTAAAAAATCTTTTCGATCTATTTTAGCGGTCATATTTTCACCATGAATTCGCCTTCTGACTAGAATCTTGGGGATTACATGGTATTCATGGCCAGACTCCCGGACCTTTTGAAACCAAGCGATAAACTCCCCAACTTTCAAACTCTGATCAAATCCGCCAAAAATATTGAAAAGTTCTTTTTTACAAAGCAAGGTTGATCGGTTAAGACCATTCAACGCTCCCTCACGTGCCATAAACTGCCTGTTTTGATCTCCTGAAAAGTCCTCAAACTCCTCAAATTGCCCAAAAATCAGAGCGCTTTTTGGGTTTTTCTGAAGATATTCTACTTGACTCTGAATCCGGTCAGGCTCCCAAAGATCATCTGCATCCAAAAAAGCAACCCATTCCTCTTGGATCAAGGGAAGGACCAAATTCAGCGCTGCACTAACTCCTTGGTTTGACTGGTGTAAAACTTCAACCTTTGAATGCTCTTTTTGAAACTCCTCAAGAATGGTAAATGTCCGATCCGAGGAACCGTCATCGACAACCCAGATTTTTTTAACAGGAATGTTTTGTTCCAAAATTGACTGAATAGCCTGTTGAATGAATTTTTCGCCATTATAAACAGGGATAATCACTTCGATTTGTGGATAGGCAAATGATTTTAAGGAAGGAATTTCCTCGATCTGATCTGAATTTTGTCTCCGGCGCTTTAGCGAAAGGTGGAGTAACTTTAGCATTTCCCTACTTTGATTCTGATTTTGAGAGGTCATATTTTTCCCATGGATGTGATAAATCAAAGTCTCCGATTCAATCAATCTGATGGACTTTTTTTCTTCTCGTACTCTGATCCACCAGTCAGTATCCTCGCCAAATCGAATTGATTCATCAAGCCATAACCCTTCCACGAAAAGGGTTCGTTTGGCCAAAAGCGCTCCCAAGTGTACATGATGTATGCGGTTGGCCTCATCTTCAAAGGGTAAATCTGGCAAGGAAGAACCGTTTCTTGAAAAATATCTGATTTTGCCTGAAAGTATATCGAATTCATCGGATATGAGGTACGGCCAAAGTGCAGTAAGCTTCCCTTCAGGCCATAGGTCGTCTGAATCTACAAATCCAATCCAATCCCCTGTTGCTGCCTGAATTCCAGCATTTCGAGCTGCTGCTGGCCCCTGATTTTTATCAAGTCGAATCAGCTTGAGAACTACCTCCATGTCGGCCTGCAATCCGATCAATTTTTCTTGATGAGCCGGATCTGAACCATCGTCCACCAAGATCAATTCCAATTCGAGCTTTCCAGACATGAATTCAGATTGTTTGACCACGCTTTTCAGTGCTTCTGATAGTTCGACACCGTTATTAAAGGTAGGTGTAATGACAGATATCCTCATGGATGTGCAGCGTTTAATTCTAAGAATGAACGAAGTAAATCTGGCTTATCAGTTCCCAATCTCCACTCCAGCACTGGAACTTGATGGATTAGATTTTTCATTTTCTGGTAGGATTCCTCACGAAAATGAGGTAGATGACGTAGCGTGGTAGGTGCAATCCCAAGCAATGCTTTTCCACCGGAGACCGGAACAATCTCTGAGTCTGGTTTTCCGGTCACTCTTGGAAGCAAAACTCCTTTGAGAGGGACTGCTGCTGTAAACGAGTCCGGAAAAGGCTCATAAATATTAAAAATAGCTTTTTCCTGAAGGTAAGAATTTGGATTCTGAAGGTAATTGGCAAATTCACCAAAACGACTTTGAAAATTGTCAGGTTCAAGCTTAGCAGTTTGATAAACTGTAAAAACAGCCGGTTCAGAGTCCGTTTTGACCAAAACATAATCATCTCCCAGGTATAGTAATTCCTGCTCGAGTAGCGTCAGGCAGGTAGAAGACTTTCCCGAACCGCTAGGCCCTGCGATCAGCCAGCCTCCATTTTGATCCACAGCCGCAGCACCTGCATGCATGAGTTGGAGAGGTTTGTCTTTGGTCCACCAGTGAAGGATAATTCGAAAAGAAAAGGTAGGCTCCCACCAAGGGATTGTCGAGCGATTTAAGGCCCAATAGATCCCCAGCTTTTTCTCTTCCGAATAAAGAAAGACCTGCCTAAAGGCGGGTTGATAATAGATGTAAAAGCCCACTTCAGAAGCCGCCTCTGAAAAACCAACTCCATTGAAATCGTCGAAAGGGGGCTCTGGAATAAGACTGTCCATTCCCTTAGCATCCGCATACCAGATCGTTAGATCCGTTTTTCCAAATTGGTTTTTGTCTATTTTCAAATGAGCCAGAGAAGGCAAAAATATTTTCTGCAATTCTTCTGAAGACCCCATCAGTTTCAAGGTATAACCCGCCAGAGACAAATGATCCACAAAGGGCAATTCTACCTTTTCAAATTTTAGAAAAACCTCTTTAAAATAATTGGAAAGCTGTTGCGTAGCTGGTGATAAAGATTCACTAGGATTCATTTTCACGTTTTTTCTCCCATCCTTCTTCATCTACTTCATGGATCGGGTCTAGTGCCAAGAGATCCTGCATGTCGGAGTAACTATTGAAAGAGGATGGCTCAAATACTTCCGGAGTTTCAAAGTCAATCATTCCCGATTCTCCTTCAACAAAAACCACGATGGCCTCCTTTTCAAGCTCTGTCCAAACGGCATTTAGGTCCTTTTCAATCACTTCTTTTTCCAGTGAAAATTTGCTGGAAAGCTTTTGAATTAGCTCCTCCGAGTCGTTGAAAGGCAGGTTTTTCAAAAAGTAAATTCCCGCCCCTAGCAAGCTGTAATATAATCCCGTGTCTAGGTTGGCAATGATGTATTCTCCTTCAAATAAATCTGCTGCAACTCTTCGACTCAACTGATAACTCATCTTTTTTTTATTGATTAATTTTAGTCGAATCTATAAAAAAAAGATACCAGTTTTAGAAAATCTGAGTTTTGAGGAAGTTTTCTAGGGAATTAAATTATACCCCGATAGCTTTTAGAAATGCTCAAGCCTTTGAGAATCAAGCTGTGGTAAACCTTGCGGTTTGGGAACAATTGAGGATATTTTTATTTTCACAATTATCCATAGGATATCTATAATCAATCCTAAAATCAATCTCCCAATGAACAATCGTTTTCTAAACGCAAGATCTAGGTTCTCCTCAGGGTGGCTTTATCTTTTAATATAAACCACTACTGTCCGAGAAACGGTTTAAAATTTAGGGGAAGCTTCGTTTGAGAAGCTT
>JAFMBQ010000198.1 GCA_017858365.1 Algoriphagus sp.
TTTGTTCCTAGTTTAAGCAACAAAACCGGTCCAGTTATTTAAGCAGTTAGGAACAGATTTAAGAACAAATCTCAAATGATGATTCGGAATGCAGCATCTGTGATAGATGAATGTGAAATATCACAATTATTGCCTGATACTTTTGACAACGATCTTTTCCCAGGCTATGATAAGGTGAATGTTTCTTGGAAAGAATTAAAAAGAGTAATCGAAAAGGACACTTGGAAAACTGCCTTAGAAAATCAAAAAGGAGTTTATTTACTTACAGACATATCTAACGGTAAACAATATGTAGGATCAGCGTATGGAGAAAGCATGATTTTAGGGCGCTGGCGATCTTATATTAGAAATGGGCACGGTGGAAATATCGGATTAATACCGATAAACTTTATTCATATTCAGGAAAATTTTAGGTTTTCAATTTTGGACATATACAAATCCACAACCGACGATTTAATTATTATCGCAAGGGAAAATTGGTGGAAACAAATATTACAATCTAGAAGATTTGGCTACAATGAGAATTGAAGCTTACTAAATGAATAGAAGTTCGAGGTCTAAATAAGGCCTTATAGATTAATAATAATGAATTTCGAAAGGCGAATGCTGAATTTTGTAGTTAGAAGGCTACTTCCACCATCACCGGAAAATGATCTGAGGGATATTTTTTACCATAATTATCAGTTAGGATTCCATGACGAATGACTTGGATCGGACCTGAGACGAAGATGTGATCGATGATTCCATCGGGTAGTTTATCCCAGTCAAATCCAGTAAAAGTCCCCGCTGGCCCATAGCTCATCGCTGAAACCAATCGGGCATCCTTCCATTGCGGTTGGGAGGTAATCACGGTATATGCAGGGTTATCGGGGGTCACATTAAAATCTCCCATCCAGATTACAGGAAAGTTCTCAGCATTGATTTTTTCGATTTGGCGAAGGACCAGTTTGCTGCTTTCTTCTCGAGCTTGCTGACCAATATGATCGTAATGGATGTTAAAGACATAGAATTCGGTTCCGTTTTGATCTGCAAATTTCCCAAAAGTTGATACCCGATTTAAGGCGGCATCCCAGCCTTTACTCGGCTTTTCTGGTGTTGGAGAAAGCCAAAAGGTGCCTTGATCTAATAGCTGATACTTTTTTGAATTGTAGAGAATTGCTGAAAACTCTCCTTTGTCCTTCCCGTCATCCCTTCCTACGCCGATGTATCCGTAGTCCAAACTTTCGCTCATTTCGGTGAGCTGATGCTGAAGTGCTTCCTGTACGCCTATTACATCGATTTGGTGGAACTTGATCAGATTTACGACATGGGGGAGGCGATCCTTCCAGAGATTCCCGACATCATTGGGATTGTCCCAACGAATGTTGAAAGTGGCTACTTGATGATTTTGGGCGAAAGCTACAGCGCTTGAAACAAAAAAGATAAGAATTAAGCTCTTGATCTTTAGTAATTTAAATCGATTCATAGGTGAGTGGGCTAAACTAAATCTTAGAAATTTGTTTAAGTAATTGAAATTGAGTTCTAATTTCATCAATTGAAATCGAGCGTGACTAAAAAGTCAAACACTTAGATGTCCCAATATTTATAGGTACATCTAGGTTGCCTTTTGGTAAACAGATGCGAGATTCCCTGTGACAATTAAAGAACAATTCTAAACACATGAAAACCTTTTATCCCAAAGATCTCTCCACGCAGGAATTCCACGGATTGCTTCAAGGAAGTATTGCGCCTAGGCCAATTGCTTTTGCCAGCACCATCGATCTAGCTGGAAATGTCAACCTTAGTCCATTTAGCTTTTTCAACCTCTTTAGCACTAATCCGGCTATTTTGATTTTTTCTCCTTCGAGAAGAGTTAGAGACAATACGACTAAGCACACGTTGGAAAATGTTTTAGAAGTGCCTGAAGTAGTCATTCATGTAGTGCATTACGGTATGGTAGAGCAAATGTCCTTAGCTAGTACGGAGTATGGAAAAGGGGTGAGCGAATTTGAAAAGGCTGGACTTACGCCGGTACCCTCGCTTGAAGTTAAACCTCCTCGGATAAAAGAAGCTCACATTGCTTTTGAATGCAAAGTCAATGAAGTGAAGCCACTTGGCGATCAAGGCGGAGCTGGAAATCTGGTAATTTGTGAAGTGCTAGTAGTCCATGTGAATGAACAAATATTTGATGATCATGGGGTGATCGATCCTTATAAACTCGATGCTGTGGCGCGACTAGGTGGTGATTGGTACAGCCGTGCTTCTGGAGATTCACTATTCAAAATACCAAAACCGATCCGAACGCTCGGGATTGGGGTGGACCAGATTCCTGAAGTGATTAGGCAAAGCTTGATTCTCAGTGGAAATAACCTCGGTCGCTTAGGAAATGTGGAGTCCCTTCCTGCACAGGCTGAAATCCTTGAATTTGGGAAAAGTCCTGAAATGCAGGAAATGAAAATCCGATTCCAACACGATCAGGATTCGTGGCTTGACCATTTACATCTGCGGGCAAAAGAATACTTGGAAGCAGATGAGGTCGAAAATGCGTGGTTGACTTTACTTCAGAACTCATAAAAAAAAGCGGCCTAGGCCGCTTTTTTGTTATTTGATAGTGATTTCCTGGGCCATTCTAGCCTGTATGCCTTGGTAGGTTTTTAGCTTTTCGACTTGTTGGTAGATTTTATAATTCTCCTGCAATTCATGCTTAAGGAATCCTACTCGTACGCTTTGTCCGAAGTCCTCCATAATTGTTTCAAACCAAGGCTTTATTTCAGGATAATAAACGACTCGGTAATCATCGCCTGCTTTAATTTTACCCGCTGCGATTTCAATCGCGGTATCAAGTCCCCCGAGTACATCTACTAGTCCTCGTTCTTTCGCTTGATTTCCTGTCCAAACTCTTCCTGATGCTACTTCTTTTACTGCTTCAGGAGTCATTTTTCTACCTTCAGCAACTCGAGAAATAAAAGTCTCATACCCATCTTCTACGGAGCTTTGCATGATCATTCGCTCCACTTCAGTGATTGGTCGGCCAGCATTCATAAAGTCTGAAAATTCACCAGTCTTGACGACGTCTGTCGTTATTCCTAGTTTATCATTCAAGAGTTCCTGTACATTGAACATCATCCCGAAAATCCCAATGGATCCAGTGATGGTATTCGGTTGTGCCACGATCGTATCTGCTGGTGCAGCGATATAATATCCGCCAGATGCCGCTACTTCACCCATTGACACGATCACAGATTTTACCTTTTGTGCTTCTGCTACTTCTCTCCATATCACTTCAGAAGCTAATACGGATCCTCCTGGAGAATTTATTCGAAGGACTATTGCTTTGATATTTTCATCTTTTCGAGCCTTTCTGATTTCCTTTGCAAATTTCTCCGAGCTGATTACTCCATCAGCTTTTCCGCTGACGATTTCGCCCTCAGCGATGATTACTGCTATTCGATTTTTGGAAGTAACATTTTTAGACTTTACCACAGAGTTGAGATCTGTAGCATTGATTGTTGAGATTTCATCGTCTTCTTTGAGTCCCAGTTTTTCCCGCAATTTTGCATGGACTTCATCCTCATAAAGAAGCGAAGTCATCAGGCCATAAGTCACTGCATCTTTTGGCTTTCTCACAAGCATCTGTGTATTGATTTTGGTCAAACTATCCAGTGTTATTCCTCTGGAAGCAGCGATCCCGATCAGCGCATTGGCATTGATGTCATCTAAAAAATATTGAGTTTGAAGTCTGTTTTCAGGACTCATTTTATCCAAAATATAAGGCTCAACAGCACTTTTGAATTCACCCACTCTAAACACTTCAGGTTTAATCCCTACTTTTTCGAAGAAGCCCTTTAGAAAAATTCCTTCAGACGCAAAACCATTGAAATCAACTCCTCCAATAGGATTCAGATAGACTTCATCAGCTACTGAAGCAAGATAATAACCACCTTCGGAGAAGGCTTCATCATAGGCGATAATGAACTTACCAGAGCTTTTGAAATCTTCCAATACCTCTCGGAGTTCGAGCAAATTTGCTTGACCGGCTATGATCAAACCTGTGTTAAGGTAAATACCTTTGATGTTTTCATTCTTTTTAGCCTCCTCGATTGCTTTTTTCAAGTTTACCAAACCAGCATTTGATTGACCACCAAAGGGATTTCCCAAGAATCCAAGATCAAGATTATCATCTGTGGTCCGCTCGACAAGAGTTCTTCCGTTGAGATTTAAGTGGAGAACAGTGTTTTCTTTCACCTTGACCTTTGCATCTCCTGCTGAAGAAGCAATGATCCCAATCAAGCCAAACATGACAAGTACACTGAGAATGCTGAAAACAAAAAGACCTACAATGACAGCAAGTACATTTCCTAAGAATTTCATAAGTTAAATTATTTGAGCGCTAAAATAACCTATTTTAGCTCGAGTTTACAAAAGGGATTCTACGAAGAAAATGTTCAGTAAGGTTGTTGTTATTTTAGGTGGAAATAAAGGAGATCGTGAAAATTTGCTTCAAAAAGCTGTTGTAGAGCTTCTTGAAGCTGGAAAATTTCTTGCTAAATCTGCCATTTATGAAACTGTAGCTTGGGGTGGTGTTGCAAAGGGATCATTTCTCAATCAGGTGATTGAGCTGGAAACCAATTTAAATCCCGAGCAGCTTTTGGCCTTGATCCAAAAAATAGAGACCAAACTTGGGAGAAAACGAGGTGAACATTGGGGTGATCGAACGATGGATATTGATATTCTTTACTTTGAAAGTAGCTTAGTTTCTACTCCTTTGCTACAAATCCCACATCCGTATATAGCTGAGCGTAGATTTGTACTAGTGCCATTAGCTGAGATTCTGCCGAACTTTATACATCCTGTTTTGGGAAAAACAAATGCTGAGCTGCTCAGCATTTGTCAGGATACTAGTCCCGTAACTAAAGTCAAGAAGTCATAAAAAAACCTGCCGAAGCAGGTTTTCATTAGAGTCCTGAAGCTTCAGCTTCAGGATGAATTTTTTTAACAAGTCCTTGAAGTACTTTTCCGGGGCCGCATTCTACAAATTGGATTGCGCCGTCTTTTACCATGTTTTGAACTGATTGAGTCCATTTTACCGGGGCAGTTAATTGTGCGATCAGGTTAGCTTTGATTTCACTTACTTCAATTACTGCCGTGGTGCTCACGTTTTGATATACCGGGCAAATTGGCTGATTAAATTTGGTTGACTCAATGGCTGCTTTGAGCTTTTCGGCCGCAGGCTGCATGAGTGGGGAATGGAAAGCTCCGCCTACAGGAAGGGGTAGGGCTCGTTTGGCTCCGGCTTCTTTCATTTTCTCACAGGCAATCTCAATCCCTCGATTTGATCCCGAAATGACTAATTGCCCTGGGCAATTATAATTTGCCGGTACTACAATTTCTTCGGTAATAGAAGCGCAGATTTCCTCTACTTTTTCATCAGGTAAACCAAGGATGGCCGCCATGGTAGAAGGATTGATTTCGCAAGCTTCCTGCATTGCTAAGGCTCGTTGGTAAACTAACCTCAAACCGTCTTCAAAGGACAATGTTCCATTAGCAACCAAAGCAGAAAATTCACCTAGTGAATGACCTGCCACCATATCAGGTGCAAAATCCGAAGTTGTTTTTGCCAGAATTACCGAATGGAGAAAAATAGCAGGTTGAGTGACTTTAGTCTGCTTCAACTCCTCATCGGATCCTTCAAACATGATGTCCGTAATTCGGAATCCTAGAATTTCATTGGCTTGCTCAAATAGTGCTTTTGCATCAGGATTTTCCTGATAGAGGGCTTTCCCCATTCCGGGAAATTGGGCGCCTTGGCCCGGGAAAACAAATGCCTTCATTAAATCGATTTTTGGTTAGAAGAACAAATATAGCCCTTTTCGGTAAGTCAAAAATCCCGATTCAATCCTGAAAAGTATTGAAGTTACTAGTAAAAATTTCGTTTTTGTTTTCAGAAATCCACTTGATGAAAGCTAGTACAGCTGGAGAATGTCGCTTTTGTTTGAGCCAAATGAGCTTCCAAGCTGATTTAAGTGGAAGCCCCGGATACTGGAGAATTGTGATTCGATTGTCGGCTATCTCTTGGCTCATCGAGAAGTTGGATAAGATAGAAGCACCCAATCCTGCCATGATAGCCTGCTTAACTGCTTCATTGGTGGCGAGCTCTAGTTTACTTTCCACTTTAATATTTCTGGATTTGAAAAAATCTTCCATTTTAGAACGTGTACCAGACCCTTTCTCCCGAAGAATAAAAGGAACTTTCTCCCAATTATTAACATTGATTTCCTTCCGAAACTTCTCTGCTAGTTCTGGAGCGCATGCGAGGTACCATTTATTTTCTTCTAAAGTAATACTCTCAAATTTCTCTTCGTTGGGTAAATTGACTGATAATAAAGCCAAATCGGTTGTGTTTTCTTCCAAATGCGCCAAAACTTGATTGCGATTCGAAACCTCTAGATTTATTTCTACATGTTGATTGATCTTCATAAAATCAGCCATCAAATAGGGGATGATATATTTTCCTGTGGATACGGCAGATATTCGAATTTTTCCTGCTAAAAGGCCCTTTAATTCAAGCATTTTTTGCTCGATCCGATTGACATCTGCAAATATTCGATCTGCCATTTCTACCAACTCCTGACCGAATTCGGTGATGTAAATCTTCTTTCCGATAATTTCTGTCAAGGGGACTTCAAATTGTTCCTGTAGATTTTTCAACTGAATGGAGACGGCCGGCTGTGTCATGTTCATGGATTTTGCGGCGTTGGTAATGCTCTCATGCTGAGAGATGGCCTTAAGGGCTTTAAGCTGAGTGAGAGAGATGTTCATAAATAAATTAAATACAAAAATACTTACGAATAAAAAAAACTTATGGTTTTGTTTTATTTCATGAATTTCTGTGAAATATTTGTACCATGGATTTTCAGATATTGATCAATAACCTCACGAATCCCAGCCTGCTGTTCTTCGTCTTAGGTATCATTGCGGTTCGGCTCAAAAGTGATTTGGAAATCCCGCCCAGTAGCTCAAAGTTCATCGCATTGTATCTGATGTTATCGATCGGATTTAAAGGTGGTCAGGAGCTTTCTCACAGTAGTTTTGATTTGAGTATTTTTTGGGCTTTGCTTTTCGGTATCACATTATCGGCACTTGTGCCATTTTATACTTTTTTTATCCTCAAACGAAAATTAAATGCGGCGAACTCCGCTGCTATTGCCGCAGCTTATGGTTCGATTAGTGCCGTGACCTTTGTGGCAGCAGTTGCCTTTTTGGATTTGCAAGGTGTCCCATTTGGTGGTCACATGGTCGCAGTGATGGCCTTGATGGAGGCGCCGGCAATTATATCAGGAGTGATTTTGCTTCAGGAATACTCAGAGAAGAAAGCTGAAGGTGGTCTTAAGAATATTATTGTTCACGCTTTTACCAATGGGAGCGTTTTGTTGATCTTGGGAAGTTTGGTCATAGGTTTAATTGCTGACGAAAAGCAGGCCGAGGGTATCAAGCCCTTTGTGACAGATATTTTCAAAGGATTCTTGGCGGTATTCCTGTTAGATATGGGAATCAGAAGTGGTAAGAAACTAAAGACCTTTTTCAAATATGGTTACTTCTCAACTGTATTTGCGATTCTGATTCCTCTAGTCAATGGAGTTGTAATTGCATTTTTGAGCTACTGGGTTGCAGCTGCGGACGGTGACCGGTTTATTTTCGCCATTTTGGCGGCAAGTGCATCCTACATCGCTGTGCCAGCGGCAATGAAACTTGCAAATCCGGAAGCAGATGAAGGTCTTTAT
>JAFMBQ010000199.1 GCA_017858365.1 Algoriphagus sp.
GCTTGTAATCGGAAATTCCGGCGATTCCTTCTTCTCCCCATCGGTAGGCTTTACTTCTGGCATCGTCGTGGGTAACGTTATCCCAAGCAGATCCATCTGCACTATAATCCTCCCTTACAGTGCCCCATTGTCTTTCTGTGAGGTATGGGCCCCATTTTTTCCAATGTTTTTTGTGTTCTCGGTCCTCTTCTAATCGTATGTTTTCAGGTGACATGTAGTATTCTAGGTCTTGAGCAGGTCCAAAATTAGAACTTCCTCTTGGTAACTCCCAACAATGGGTATCGAGTTTAATAATCCACTAAAAAAATTTAGATCAAATTTTTTTCTAGAAGAATTTTATATCGGCTAACCTAAATGCAGATTTCAAACCTCGGTTTTATTATCTCTTCTGGATTCGAGGTATATAATTTAGATCCTTTTGAAGAAAGTGATCACGTTGAATCGGTATATCCGATTAAAAAAAAATTTTAAAATATACCTCTTCTACATTTGTAGAATTAAAATAGTCTTCTACATTTGTAGAGAACATTTTAGGATTTATGAAATTATCAAAAACAGAAGAGGAGTTAATGAATCATTTATGGGAGCTGAAAAGTGCCTTCATGAAAGATTTATTGGAAGTATATCCAGATCCAAAACCAGCGGCTACAACCATCTCCACCTTACTCAAGCGGATGCAGGATAAGGATTTCGTGGGATATGATTTGGTGGGAAATATGAGACAGTACTTTCCCCTTGTCAGCAAGGATAATTATTTTGCAAAGCATATTAAAGGTCTAATCAAAAACTTCTTTAATGATTCACCCGCTCAGTTTGCTTCTTTTTTCACTCAAAAGTCGGACCTCTCCGAGGAAGAATTATTAAATCTTAAAAGTATTATTGATGAACAGTTAAATCAGAAAAAATGATGGTTTACTTACTTAAATCTATAGCCTGCCTACTTATTTTATTACTCCTGCATAGATTGCTTTTGCAGCGGGAGGTGATGCATCGATTCAATCGATTCTTTCTCCTTTTTTCAGTGGTAGCCTCTTTTCTTATTCCACTCTATACGATTGAAGTTCCCGCTGTTTTGGAGGAGCCAAGTCAGGTAGCATTCCAGGAGTATAAGCTTGAATCGGTTCATCAGGCATATGCGGATGCTGAACCAGTTTTTCCGATTGTAGAGGAAGCTTACTTCAATTGGACAAACTTATTGATTGGTATTTACACCCTGATTTCCTTGATTTTTTTATTCCGATTTGTTCGAAATATTACAGTCCTGGTCAATCAGATTCAGCGAAATATCAAAGTTAGCTATCGCGGAGAGATCCTGATTTTGCTAAATGGAGAAACAATTCCGTATTCCTTCTTGAATTACATTTTTGTTGCCAAATCAGATTTTGAAAATGGGAAGTTTGCCGATGCTGTCTTTGACCACGAACGAACGCATACAAAGGAGAAACATAGCTGGGATTTACTATTCCTTGAAGCTCTGCTAGTTCCTCTTTGGTTTCATCCAGGGCTGTATTGGGCTAAGGAAACGATTAAACTCAATCATGAATTTATTGCTGACGAAGTGGCTTTGCGAAGCATTTCACTGGAAAAATACGAGAGCCAACTCCTTGAAATGATGCTTTCAGGGCAAAATCACGGCTTAGTAAGCAGTCTGAATTTTTCATTAACCAAAAAACGATTTGATATGATGAAACGAAAATCAATGAGTTCGAAAAGTTGGATCAAGATTTTGGTCTTGGTGCCTGTGTTGGCTTTGCTAGGCTATTTTTTCAGTGAAAAAGTGACCGCTAAAGCAGAGTCTAATTCTACTATGAGTGAATTATATGTCAATGCCTCTAAGGCAAAGTTAAATGAAATAGAATTCGACCTTACATTGGAATTACAATCAAATGGGGCGATTTCATTTGAGGATAAGGAATATACTCCGGAACAGGCAAAGGAGTTTATAAAAGGAAGAAAGTCAGATTCAGAAAATTTTAAGATTAATCTGATCACCAGCCCAACTACCAAAATGGGAGACTTGGGAGATTTTCAGAAAATTTTAGCGGATTTGGGCATAAGAAGGATTAACTATATGTCTCCCAATCATAATGAAAGTGATGAGTCCCGCGATAAATCGGATCTAACAGCCCATTTTTCTATTAGTCATCAGGGCCAATTAAGTAGAAATAAGGTGGATCCATCTGATGAGAAAGGAGAATATTATCGTAATGCTTCCATTTTTGTTGAAAACGCTGCAGGTGAATTAATATCAAAATCCTACGAGCAATTAAACGAAGAGGAGAAGATGCTTCTACACCCACCGCTCAAAAGTCCAGTGGCTGAACAGCCATCTAAGGAGGAGTTTGAGTCATGGAAGAATCCTAAAAACTTTGCGATTTGGATAGATTTAAAGTATGTCCCGAATGAGCAATTGGATAAAATGAATAATTCTGATGTTGCGCTTTTCTTCGATAGTTTTGTTCATTTGAATGCCCGTTCGGAGCGTTTTCCTCAGGAGCATCAAGTGCATCTATACACTGAGAAAGGCTTTGAAGATACTTTTGGCGCTGAATCTGGTTTTAGCGATCCTTTGACAGAAAAAAACAAACTGTATCTATACCCATCAGCCAGAAGAGTACAAAATGGATCGCCGTGGGTAAGGAAAGTAAAAGAGCCCGTGGCTGCCTATCAGGAAAAATATGCGGAGTATGAGATATCAGTAAATAAGCAGTTGGTTTTTAGAAAGAAAACAGTGAATGAAATGGCTACACTTTTTGATATGTTCACTGAGCTAAATAATAGTTATGTCGCATTGCCATTGGAGGACAAAATGAAAGTGCATAGAGTGAATTTTCCTTATGTGAGAATCGAGAACGAGGGAAATGTGATATTCAAGAATTTCGAAGATTTAACGAAAGAGGAAATCAGTAAATTGAAATGCTAGAAATAATTTCTCCATTATGAAAATGACTGAGTCAGAATGAAATCTGGTTTAGTCATTATTGTTTCTGGGAGAATTTGTTGGAATGTATTAGGCCAAGTATTCACCCAATCTTGGAAAGAATTCTCAGATATTTCGCGTGTTTGGATGGCATCCTCAAGTTTGGCGAAATCAAAGTTGTTCGAGGCTATTCCTGCTCCAGCATGAATCGTATCCAGCGCATTACAAGCTTGTTCATATTGCCCTTGGACTGGGATCACCATAACTGGCTTACCTAGATACATCGCTTCGCAAATAGATTCAAAGCCTGCAGTGCAAACCAAACCTTTGCAGGCGGCCATATCATTAAGGAAATTCTTGTCGTGAACTTGATGGAAGCTTAGGTTTGGGAGCGGATTTTCCCTTTCAGGTGCACCCTTTTTGTCCCAGTAGGCACGAATTTGAAGCGTCGGGTTAGCTTTTGCAAAAGAAATCACATCTTTTCCATAGCCAGAATTGACCATATAGGCTAAGAAAAAGTCTCCTTGAGTTGGCTTTAGGCTTTTCACGGCTTCTCTCAGCAGTGGAGGCACAACTGTGATTTGATCAGTTGAGGCTAATTCGTAAAATGATAGCGCAAGTTTTTTAGCTGCTCCGATTGCAGTCATTCGTGTATTGAACTTGAAGCAAAATTTCTCCAATCCTTTCGAAGGAGCAAATCTGAAAGTCGGATGAAAAATCAAATACTGATGTCCGACCACCCAATAAGCGGCATTCGGTCGGAAAAATCCATTGTAAAGTCCACCTAGCAAATCGTAAAAATTCACGATGATGTCAGGGGCTGTTTCTTGCACCAACTGATGAATTTGAATTAGACTTTCTCTGAAAACACCGATTTTCTTGGCATTGGCTAGGATCGTCTTTCCTAAAAGGATTTTCTTTTCATCTCGATCCGCTTCGAAATTAGGACTGTTCACGAGGAGAATTGGTGCTTTGATCTGAGCTGTGAAAAATTCAGGAACGGATCTTCGCTTACTTTTCCCTAAAACTACCCCAACCAAATCGTGACCTTGCAGCGTCAGAAGTTTTGAAAAAGCGATGGCCTGAGTCATGTGGCCACGACCTTCGCCCTGTACGATAAACAAGAATTTCATGATTATCGGATCGAAGGAGGGTTCAGATCATCTCTACTAGAGTCGAAAGAAACTTCCCGAAGCGGATGATTCTCAGGTAAGGTTGGTCCTTGGAAATAGGGCTCTATTTTAGGACTATTGTTTTGCTTAAAGTCCACTTCATTGTAGTAGATCAATTGCCAATTCCCCTCATGATCTTCAGCCAGTGCACTGAGAGTCTCCACCCAATCGCCAGAATTAAGATATTCTATTCCATTGATCGTGCGATTTTCTGGCTTATGAATGTGACCACAAATGATTCCCTCGCAGTTTTTGGATTTAGCCATTTTAGCTAGCTCCTCTTCATACTGATCAATGTAGGATACAGCGGATTTGACTTTGTTTTTGACATACTGCGAAAGGGAGAAGTAAGGCAATCCACGTCGATACCGGTAATGATTTAAAATCCGATTGAGCCAGAGGAGGAAGGTATAACCCATATCTCCGAGGTAGGCGATCCAGCGTAAGTTGGTCGTAATACTGTCAAATACATCTCCATGAGTCACAAAGTATTTTTTGCCGTGACTCTCATAAATCATATCTGTTTGGATGGTGAGATTTCCTATTTTAAGGGGTAGGATTTGATCTAAAAAATCATCGTGATTGCCGCGGAGGTAGAAAACTTTGGTGTTAGTCTGTTCGATCATTTTTAGGATCCGGTTGAAGAATCGGGTGTGTTTTCGTTTCCAGGAACCTGATTTTTTGAGTTGCCAACCGTCAATGATATCTCCATTGAGGATGAGATTTTCACAGGTAAACTGTTTCAGAAATCGGGCGACTTCTTTGGCTTTTGAACCTTTAGTGCCCAAATGAACGTCAGAAATGACGATGGTTTTGTAGTGGGTTTTCACAGTATTGGTTTTGATCTAAATGTATGGCATCCAGATGACTCCAATATGTTTGGGTTGTTATTAAATCGCTATTTATTCCAACTCATAGTTGGATAAAATGAAGTAAAAGTTAAATTAGAGTTAAGGACTTCGTTTTTATCTTTAACTTTATAATAAACCAGGAATTAAACCATGCAATTGTCTATTATTTTAGAGTGGGAAAACGCTATTCTGTCTGAACTTGATCGCACAGAAAAGCTACTAGTTGAAATTTTGAATCAAACTTTTGAAAGAAGTGAAATATTTGAACTTCTAATTCTTCATAATTCTGAAATGGTCACTTCAGAATTTATTTTCAATTTTATCTCAGATACCATTTTAAAAAATAATCTGAGGAATAAGGGTGAACTTCGTTTAATCGATGCAAAAGATGCCCATTATTTTCAGTTAAAAAATCAAGGAGTAATTGAGGCAAAAGGAGATTCAGTATTGATTTTAGATAGTGATATCATTCCAAAATCAGATTGGCTAAATGAACTTCTTTCAGCACATAGCAAAGATCATGAATCCATCACAGCTGGATTTACAGTGATAGATTATTCAGATTTTATAGGAAAATGTTTTTCCCTTTGCTGGTTTTTCCCCATTCCAAATGACCGTACAGATACGGTAGAAGTTGACATGATTTTCTCAAATAATTTTATCTGTTCTCGAAAATTGCTCTTAGAAAATCCTTATCCGAATATGGAAGAAGGAATAACACGCGGTGCCGATCTTCTATTGTGGAAGATGCTAAGAGATAAAAAAATCAAATTGTATTTGTGTTTTGCAGCAAATGCTACCCATCCTTCTCCTAATGGATTTTCTCATTTTGTCAAAAGAGGACTTGCTGAAGGTAGAGATGATTACTTTAGGTTATTTTCGAGTGAGTCGAAATCAAAAAATCCTTCTTTTTCATTTATTAAAATTTGGGGAAAGAAATCTCAATTGGTGTTCAAAAAAGTTTTCAAATACCACGCGAAGGTTGATTCATCCGCTTGGCAAATACCATTTATTATGGTCACGATGCTGAGCTATTATGGATTTTATTTAATGGGAGGAGTTACTTCTATGCTAATACCAAAATTCGCAAAGTCTTCTTGGCAAATCTGAGTACAAAATACTTTCTGGTTCAATTTTATATTAGTGGTTAGTTTCTTCAAATGGCTTTGATTTAGTTTAGTGGTCTAAACTGAATTTAATATGAAACAAATTTTAGCTGCGATCCTCCTGCTTTTTTTATTCCAGGATAGTTTTGCCCAAGAAAAAACTTACAAAGGTAACTACGAGCTGGCCGCCCGCTATTCTCCTGAACAGGTTAAGAAAATGGTTTTCTCAACCAGCGTAAATCCACATTGGTTGAAGAAGTCGGATCGCTTCTGGTATGAATATGAAACTAGTGACGGTAAAAACTGAATTCTGGTTGATCCTGTGAGAAAGACAAAATGCCAACTTTTTGACCGGGATAAGTTAGCCATGGAAATCACCAAAATCACTAAAGATGCTTACGATGGTCAGCATCTGAAAATTGATAATGTGAAATTTTTGGAAGATGAAAATTCCATTAAATTCAAAGTAGAGGGGACAGAGAAAGTTCTAAAAAGCGACTGGGCAGAGATCAAGGCCAAAGACAAAACAGCCAAGGACTCGATGGAGAATAGGATATTTGTGTTTCGATATTCCATTGGGGATCAAACTTTAATGGAAATCGTGGATGCTCCTAAAGACCCCAAGCGAATGTCATGGGCGGATATTGCTCCTGATTCCTCTCGGATTGTTTTTGCGAAGCAATTCAATCTCTACTGGATGGATAAAGCCAACTTTCTCAAAGCAGTCAAAGACGAGAAAGACTCCACTATTGTGGAATATCAGTTGACCACGAATGGAGAAAAAGACTATGAATATGGCTATGGGGGAAGAGGAGAGGATAATGAGGAAGAAGCAAAGAACAAGGATAAGCGAAAGCGTGCCGGCGTGCTTTGGAGTACAGATTCGAAGCAATTTATCTTGACTCGTACGGATGCTAGAACGGTCAAAGATCTTTGGGTAATCCACAATACTCAGAATCCAAGACCGACGCTTGAAACATATAAATATGCGATGCCAGGGGAGAAAGAGCAGCCAGGAACTGATTTAATGCATTATTCTTTTGAAACTGAGAAGCTCAGCAATCTGCCGATTAGTACTTTCAAAGATCAAACGGTGAGCCTTTGGTCTACCACGCCAAAAGCAAATACTCGCGATGATGATTTCCGTCCAGCGACTTGGTTGGGAGATTTGAATGAGTTTTACTTTGCGATTAGTTCGAGAGACTTGAAAAAAGTAGATGTATACCGCTGGAATATTTCCAAAAATGAGCGGGAATTAGTCATTGAGGAGCGAAGCAATACCTACATCGATTTCGAGAAAATCGAATTGGTGAATGGAGGAAATGAGTTGATCTGGTGGTCACAGCGTGATGGCTGGGGACACTTTTACCTCTATGGAAAAGATGGCTCAATTAAGCGTCAGCTTACCACAGGAGCATTCCACGTGGCCGGTGCTGCGCGGGTAGATGACAAAAACAGAAAATTGTTTTTTGCTGCTAATGGCAAAGAGAAAGGCGAAGATCCATACTACGAGCATTTGTATAGCGTGAGCCTTGATGGAGGAGCAATTTCGCTACTTAATGCGGGAAACTTCAACTTTGACATGGAGATGAATGACAACGCGAACTATTTTGTGACCAACTATTCTCGGGTGAATACGGCTCCGATTTCGGTCTTGATGGATCGAAATGGAGCC
>JAFMBQ010000200.1 GCA_017858365.1 Algoriphagus sp.
TCTTTAGCATCACTCCCCCGAAACTATCATAAAGTGACTGAGATTGACTTTTATTATAAATTTCATCTAAATAAGGTGTGAATCCAGGGTCAGCACTATGGCCCATCCACTCATTTTGCTCTTCAATTGATAAAAAGGGTCGATAAATACTCTGAATATTCAAAAAATCTTTTCCAGTGAGCTTCTCCAATTCCTGATAAAATGGGAGAATTTCTGGGAAAAGCTGATCTGCTTTCCAAGTTTTAACCATCTTTCGCCCAGTAATGGGGTTAAATAAACCTGCGGCAACTCGGCTGGATTGATTTTCTTCAGGGAGATCAAAAATCCGGACAGTTTTGCCCGCCTTCTTTAGACTATACCCTAGCGAAAGCCCAGCAATCCCTCCTCCTATTAGTAAAAAATCAATTTTCATAGCCCAAATTAAAGGTATAATTCTTTATTTTGCTTCATTACAGTCTACAATTCCAATGCTTCATATCAAGTCTTTCACATTTAATCCTTTTCAGGAAAACACCTACCTAATTTATGATGAATCAGGTGAGGCCACATTAATCGATCCTGGATGCTACGAAATAGAAGAGCAACTAGACCTTCTAGATTTTATCTCAGAAAAAAAACTAAAGGTCACCCAGTTGGTCAATACCCATTGTCACGTAGATCATGTTTTGGGAAATTTTTGGGCAAAGAAAACTTTCAGTTTACCTTTGGGAATTCACCCTAATGAGATCCCAGTGTTGAAGTCCGTCGAAGTCTATGGGCCTAATTATGGCTTTAAAAACTATCAAAGTACTGAAGCTGATTATTTTTTAAAAGAGGGGGAGCAGCTAATAGTTGGGAAAGAATCGCTTGAAATCTTATTTGTTCCCGGACATTCCCCTGGACATCTAGTTTTCTATCATAAGCCTAGTAACAAGGCAATTGTTGGAGACACCATATTTCGTGGAAGCATCGGCCGAACTGATTTACCCGGTGGGAATCATCAGCTTTTATTAAAAAAAATTAAATCTGAATTGCTCACACTCCCAGATGAAACAGTCCTTTTTCCGGGTCATGGACCTTCTACGACTGTTGCTTTTGAGAAAGCCTCAAATCCATTTGTAGGAAAATCAGCCACATCGTGAAAATCAAATCAAATATCCCAAATGGATTTACCCTCCTTAATCTACTCTCCGGGGTAATTGGGATAATTTGGGTTTTGCAAGGAGACATCTTATCAGGAGCTTATTTTATTTTAATCAGTGCAGTTTTTGACTTTTTTGATGGTTTTGCGGCAAGAATTTTAAAAGTACCCAGCGAAATAGGAAAACAATTGGACTCCCTCGCTGACTTAGTCTCCTTTGGAGTTTTGCCTGGATTCATTCTTTTCAAAATGGCGGAGGTGCAATCTGGCTGGGAATGGCTCCCATATTTCACATTGATAGTCCCTTTACTTTCGGCTTATCGATTGGCAAAATTCAACTTGGATACCCGCCAAAGTGATCAGTTCATCGGACTACCCACACCAGCAAATGCATTATTCATTAGCACTTTACCTTATCTAGCTATTTCGATTCCTCAAATCGGAGTTTGGCTCAACCTTCCTTTGATTTTAGTGATCGTTGCTTGGGTAATGGCAATTTTATTGGTTTTGGAAATCCCCCTAATCGCGCTGAAGTTTAAAAACTTTTCATTTAAATCAAATGTATTTAGGTATACACTCCTAGGAATGGGAGCATTACTTATTTCGTTTCTTGGGCTTGCAGGAATCCCTTGGGTCATATTCGCGTACATAGGTCTATCATTAATAGAAAATGGAACAAAGCGGCAATGACCGGAACTGGAAGAAAACTAGTATTAGTATTTACTTTTTTCCTTTTGCTTTTTTCAGCAAAGGCTCAGCAACAGTATTATAAATTCAAAATCGCTAAAGGAGGAGTCTATCACCTTACAGATACCCAAGCCAAACAAGTGGGTGCATCTTCCATTTCTGAGATTTCTATTTTTGGCTATCCCGGAGTACTACCTCAGAAACTTGACAGTGCAAATCTGGAACTTCAGGAAATAGCCGCTAAAGAAGAAAATGGGAAATTATTTTTTTATCTGAGTGATCCCGACAACTCAAGCTATGATTCAAAAGGCGAAGTTCACTACAATCCAAATCTATTCTCAGATTCATTAAGCTTTTTAGTTTCTAAAAATCAAAACCCAAAACGGATAAGCACCTTAAAAGGAATCAGCACTATTCAGAATCCAAGTGTTCTCTACCAATGGAACTGGCTCAAGGAAGAGGAAAATAATATTCTGAGTTCAGGTCGGACGTGGTATTCAAGGTCTTTGGCTCCAGGAGTCACCAGAGGATATGCTTTCCCGCTTCAAAACTCAATAACTGCTCCTTGGAAAGCCTCCGGCATTCTCATGGCAAGCTCTTTGACGCCAGCTTCAATTACTCTAGGGACGGAAAGTCAAACAATCACAGCACTGCAAATCGATCCGATTCTTAATAGTACTTATGCTATTAAAGGTAGAGAAGTGAGTATCAATCTTGATTTTCAACCTACTGAAAATAGGATTGACCGACTTCGTTTTTCTTTTTCATCCACCGATCCAAACGCCTCGGGCTATTTCAACTATCTCGGAATTGGAGTCCCTTACTCGAGTCTGGATTTATTCTCTGGAACCTACTTAATCCCTCAGGAAAATTTAATTTCAATTTCGACAAAAGCTGGTCAGAAAATTTGGGAATTGAATGATTTCTTTAATCCTAAAGAATATGATTTAACAAGTGGAAATGGAGCTGCCGTTCAAAAATTGGTAGTTTTTGACCCGAATCAATCAGTTGAAATTAAAGCCTTAACGCCTACTTCTCAAAATCTGAGGAGTCAAGGACCTTGGCCAGAGTTGCTTATTATTGCGCCAGCACTTTTGAAGAACTCCGCTGAGAAACTTCGATTGCATAAGTTGAGTATTGGTGTTTTTGCTGAAGTAGGTTACCTCAATGAGATTTACGACTCATTTGGCTATGGCAATCCAGACTTGAATGCCATCCGAAATTTTATAGCATGGCATTATCAGCAAGGAGGAAAATTAAAAAATGTCTTGATCTTAGGGAAAGGAACATTTGACTATAAAGGGAGACTTGGAGGTAGGCCAAATTTAGTTCCCATATACACTTCTAGAAACAGTCTAAACCCACTTTCCACCTTCAGTTCGGATGATTATTTCGGTCTATTAGATTGGGGAAATGGGGTCTGGGAAGAAAGTCGAGACGGCGATGAACCTATGAAAATCGGAGTAGGAAGACTTCCTGTAATTAATGGATCAGAAGCTTCTATTGTTATCAATAAAATAATTGACTACGAGCTAAATCAAAAACCTGGTGACTGGAAAAAGACAATCACCCTACTGGCCGATGATGCGGACAATAACATTCACCTCCGAGATACAGAAGCTCATGCAGCCACATTGCTAGCGCAAAAACCAGAGCTCAAACTTGAAAAACTCTATCTCGATCGATTTGAACAGGAAAAAAATGGTACTATACAATCCTCGCCACAAGCGAAGAAAGCACTTGAGGAACAATTGGACAGGGGTACTTTATTCCTAAACTATGTCGGTCATGGCAACGAAACCACACTCACCGCTGAAGAGATTTTTCTCGTATCTGATATTCAAAATTGGGCAAAACAGGATCAATTAGCACTTTGGGTCACCGCTACTTGCGAATTTGGCAGACATGACAGTCCTTTCTTGAGGTCAGCCGCGGAGGAACTTTTGATTGTTCCGGATAAAGGAGCGATCGGATTACTTACAACAGGAAGACCCGTTTTTAGCAGTGTGAATTTCTCCTTGAATGAAGCATTCATAGAAACAGTTTTTCAAGAAGAAAAAGGAAAGTTTCAAGACCTCGGTACCATTTTCAAAAAAACAAAGAATGGGAGTATGAATGGATCTCTAAATCGGAACTTTAGCTTATTGGGTGATCCTAGTATGAGATTGGCTAGACCAGAATTTGAAATAAAAATTACAGCCATTAAAGACTTGGAGTCCGATTCCCCATTAGACACACTGAAAGCTTTTCAAAGAGTTTCTTTTGAGGCCGAGGTGGTGGATTTGAATGAAAATCGTTTAGCTACAGAATTCTCTGGCACTTATGAAATCGAACTTCGTGATAAACTACAAGTAGTTAGAACCTTGGGTGATGAAAGTACTCCTACTGAATTTAAAGAAGAGTCCATCTCACTTTTCAGGGGAAGTGGATCAATCAGTTCGGGTCAGATCAAAGGAGAGCTAATTATCCCAAAAAACACAAAACCAGATTTTGGATTTGGGAATCTTCGGATCATTGGAAAACAGAAAGTAGGTAATAAAGAGGCTTTTGGGAATTTTGTTTCAATCATCGGAGGAGCTTTACCCAACCCAAATGATGATCAAATTGGCCCCGAGATCAAGGCCATATTCGGTAATTCTGATCAAACTCAACTCATCTTCTCTGCCACTGTAGTTCCGTTGATTGCTCAGTTTAAAGATGAAAGTGGAGTCAACAGCTCAAACCTAAACCCATTAGAATCTATGCGGATTCAAGTGAATGACGGTGAGGAACAGATTATCAGTGCTTTTTATCTTGCTTCAAACAACACATTCAAAGAGGGCAGCGCAAAAGTAGAAATTAGGGGACTGAAGGAGGGGAAAAACACGATTCGAATAAAAGCATGGGATACGATTGGGAATGGAAGTGAATTAGTTCAAGAGATCTTGATAGAAGGAAGCCAAACCTTGCAAATCGTCGATCATAAAACGTATCCTAATCCAACGAGCAATGAGAGTAAATTCCAAACTGAGCATAATCGACCCGGCGAAAACATTATACTTAGCCTCATAGTATATCAAACAGGCGGTAAAATACTATTTGAAGAAAACCAACGTTTCATCAAAGCTGACGCTGTACTACAGGATTTGTCTTGGATATTTTATCAAAATCAAACCAAATATCCAGCAAAAGGAACTTATATTTACAAATTAACACTCCAATCAGAATTAGACTATTCTTCTGATTCAGTAAGTGGAAAAATCGTTATTCAATGAAAAAAATAGCCATTCTTAATAGGATAATCCTACTTCTTACAGTATTTACCCTGGCTACCTTATCTACCCATGCGCAAAATAGTGTGATCATCTCCGGTCAGGATCCTGATCGCCGTGTGATAACTACTGCTGTACCTTTTCTGAATTTCGCACCTGATTCGCGTCATTCTGCAATGGGTGACGTTGGTGTTGCGACCTCTCCAGATGCTAGTTCTGCTCATTGGAATTCGGGGAAACTCGCCTTCATTGATGACCAAATGGGATTCTCTCTTTCCTATTCTCCTTGGCTAGGGAAATTGGTAAACGACATGTCCTTAAGTTATCTGACCGGATTCTTCAAAATAGACGAGGTTTCCGCATTTGGTTTCGATCTGCGATATTTTAATATGGGAGATATCCAATTGACTGACGAATTCGGAAATGAATTAGGACAGTTTAACCCTAGAGATATTGCTATTGGTGGCACCTATTCCAGAAAATTGACTTCTACACTTGGATTAGGAATTTCAGCACGTTTTATCCATTCCAATCTTTCTGGGAATATTTCTTCTGTTGGAGGATCTGAAAGCAGACCCGGAATAAGCGTTGGTACGGATGTTGGCCTTTACTACACCAAACCAATTTTTTCTGGTTCTAAGGAAGGTAACTTTTCTTTGGGATTAAGCATATCTAATATTGGCCCAAAAATCACTTATAATTCCGCCTCAGATTTAGATTATATTCCTACCAATTTTAGAATTGGAACAGCTTATTCCTTAGACTTAGACCCTGCCAGCACCATTACTTTCGCGCTAGATTTCAACAAATTACTTGTACCTAGTCCACCAATCTACGCCACTAACGAAGATGGTTCTCTAGAGACAGATGATAATGGTAATTTGGTGATCCAGGCCGGAAAGGATCCCAATCGGCCATTAATCTCAGGCATGTTTGGTTCTTTTGGTGATGCTCCGGGAGGATTTTCAGAAGAAATGCAGGAAGTAATGATCTCATTTGGAGTAGAATATACATACAATGATAAATTCGCCTTGCGAACTGGATATTTTTACGAAAACCCAAATAAAGGTGGTAGAAGGTATTTCACCATGGGAGTTGGATTCGACCTTACTAAATTAGGTTTTGACTTTTCTTACCTAGTCCCACAAACCCAAAACCACCCTTTAGCGGAGACTTTAAGGTTCTCGCTTCTCTACACAATTCCGAATCAGTAATGTCCTTAGATCGCTCGAAAGCTCCTGAATTTAAGATTCCGGATGATTTTGAAATTATCAACCCTTTAGAGAAAGTACTGAAGAACGGTGCATTTCTTTATTATGCAGAGACTCCTGGAATCAATGCTATTAAGTTAGAACTAGTATCGAAAAGCAATCGAACCTCATTACCTCTGAATCATTCGCTTGTCCCATCTTTCACTTTACAGATGCTTCAAGAAGGAACGACTGAAAAGTCTGGTGAAGAACTAGCAGATTTTTTTGATTTTCATGCGGCTGAATTAAATCCATTTTCCTCTTATTCAAGAGAAGGTTTAAGTTTATATTCGACCAAAAAGCATGTTTTTCAGGTTTTACCGACTTTTTGCTCTTTGCTTACCAATGCTACTTTCCCAGAGCAAATACTTGAAAAAAGAAAGTCTCAGCGCAAATTGAGCCTAAAACTTTCTAATGAGAAAACTGCCTCAAGAGCCAATCAATTATTAAGAAAAAGTCTATTTGGAGTAACTCATCCTTTTGGATTTGAAGCTACTGAAGAGGAAGTATCTTTGATTACAGCAGATATGCTTCGCTCCTATTATCAAAACCACCTCTGGGAAGATTTAGAGATTTTTGTCACTGGCGATTTGAATCCTTTGGAGTTGGATGACTTAGTTGCATCACTTGAATCACTTCCAAATAGAGTTTATCAACCGATCACAGATTTACAAGAAATCTCAAGCGGCCCTGGCGAGCAGGAGTTCAAAGAATCGGCAGTTCAAAGCAGTATTCGAATAGGTCATTGGTCGATTCCTAAGAATCATCCTGATTATATCCCACTGTCTGTTTTCAACACGATTCTTGGTGGCTATTTTGGGTCCAGACTCATCAAAAACATTAGAGAAGACAAAGGTCATACCTATGGGATTAGCAGTGGCTTGGCAGAGATTGGTGACTTCAACTATTGGGTCATTAGCGCCGATGTCCAAAAGGCACATTATCAGGAATGCTTGACAGAGATCTACAAAGAGATTGTAGACTTGGTAGATAACCCTATTGGAGAAGACGAAATCGAAGTGGTTCGAAATTATTTAATTGGTAAAATGCTTGCCGGATTTAGTTCAACCTTCGACTTGCTTGACCAGTTTAAATCAGTTCATTTCTCGGGGATGGACTTCGCTTTTTTTGAGGAAAAACTAAAATTCCTCAAGCGATTTACTGCCCAGGACATTCAACGAATCGGCAAGACTTATTTTTCCGATAACACTTTCATCGAAGTAGTGGTGGGTTAATTAGGTGATTTGAAGGTAAAGCCAAGAAAAGTCAAAACGTTTTTTGAGCCAAAATTTATAAATTCCAAACCTAAATCCCTTCAGTCCGATTTCTTGGCCCAACTTAACAAAGCCTTCAGCAGGCTCAAAATTAGCTGACCAAAGCGCAT
>JAFMBQ010000201.1 GCA_017858365.1 Algoriphagus sp.
GTTGAATCAAACTTTTCTCCCGGGAAAAAATAGGCTGACTGGGCGTAAGCAGCCGAATTCAATACAATAAAGGCAATGATAAGAAGTAGGTTTTTTTTCATAAGTGCTATTTTGATGAAAATTAAGAAAAAGAAATGCCACTGAAACCAAAAATCCATCAATGGTTTTTTGATTCAGGTCAAATTGACCTAATTTAAAGCCTTAACATCTCAACCCTAAATAAACTATTATGAATATGAAAAGACTATTGCTTTTAGCTGGAATGGGCATGCTGACTACCGCAACTTTTGCCCAAGAGAAAACACCACCTCCAATGAAGCCCGAGGCCACTGAATTTTATACTCCTGTGCCACCTAAAGTAACCCCCGGAGCACATAATACAGCTCCTCCATCTGATGCCATTGTATTATTTGATGGGACGAGTTTAAATGGTTTTGTCAGTGCCAAGGATGGTTCTAGTCCTGCTGAATGGCTTATAGAAAATGGGGAGTTGGTTGTGACTCGTGGAAAAGGAGATATTCAATCTAAACTTCCATTTGGGGATGCTCAATATCACGTAGAATGGTCTGCTCCGACAACTATCGTAGGTGAAGGACAGGGGAGAGGAAACTCTGGTTTTTTCCTGATGGGAATTTATGAGGTGCAGGTGCTGGATAGCTATGAAAGTAAAACCTACACCAATGGCCAAGCAGGAAGTATTTATAAGCAACATCCACCTTTGGCAATGGCTTTAAGACCAGCTGGCGAATGGAATTATTATGACATTATCTTCAAAGCTCCTCGATTCAACAAAGATGGGATTGTTACTTCACCAGCCACAGTGACTGTTTTGATGAATGGCGTATTGGTACAAAATCATGTGACTTTAAAAGGACCGACTGAATACATCGGTATTCCAAACTATAAGGCTCATGCAGAGGAATTGCCGATCAAACTTCAAGATCACGGCAATCCGGTTAGATTCAGAAATATTTGGGTAAGACCGCTTTGATTTACGATTTCGGATTTACGAAATCTAATTAGGCTATTGAGACTATTTTCTCAATTAGCCTTTTTCAAATCATCCGATTCGAATTGGAAAAGGCCAAATATGTCATCTAATTTTGACCTTAAAAAAATGACGTAAATCTTAAATCTGAAATCGTAATTTTCCCAAATCCCAATAACCCATAAACTAACAACGAAAAATGTCCTCAAGAAGAAAATTTATACAAAATACCATGCTCCTTGGTGCAGGAATGAGCATGCCTCAAGTACTGACTGCTGCTGATTTCGGAGCTTTTACCCGTAAAGTATCTCCCTCAGACCAACTTAACTATGGCGTCATCGGATGCAATGGCATGGGTTGGTCTAATATGAATGCTCACCTCAAAATGCCACATGTGAACTGTGTAGCATTAGCTGATGTAGATCAGTCTGTTTTGGATCGGAGAACTGAAGATGTATTCAAAATCCGGGGGACTCGACCGAAGCAATACACCGACTATCGGAAGATGCTCGAAGATCCAAATATTGATATCGTGATCATTGGTACGCCAGATCATTGGCATTGCTTGACCATGGTAGATTCAGTTTCTGCAGGCAAAAATGTCTACGTTGAAAAGCCAATTGCAAATACCATTGAAGAATGCCAGATCATGGTAAAAGCCCAAGAGCGCTATGGTAAAATCGTCCAAGTGGGACAATGGCAACGTTCAGGTTCGCAATATGCTGAGGCGATCGATTATGTGAAGTCTGGAAAATTGGGCCAAATTCGCCTAGTGAAATGCTGGGCTTATCAAGGCTGGATGAAACCTGTCCCGGTCCTTCCTAATCAAGCTCAACCAGCAGGAGTAGATTACAAAATGTGGCTTGGTCCAGCACCTTCGAGAGAATTCAACCCAAACCGTTTTCATTTTAATTTCCGTTGGTTCTGGGATTATGCAGGTGGATTGATGACTGACTGGGGAGTACATGAGATCGATATTGCTTTGTTTGCAATGGGGGTTTCAGCTCCAAAGTCAGTGATGGCTTCAGGAGGGAAGTTTGCCTATCCTGATGATGCTTCTGAGACTCCTGATACGTTGCAGACTGTTTACGAATATGAAGGCTTCAATATGCTTTGGGAACATGCTACCGGGATTGATGGTGGTAATTATGGGACCACTGAAGGAATAGCCTTTATCGGAAATAATGCCACTTTGGTAGTAAATCGTGGTGGTTGGAAAGTGATTCCAGAAACGGAAACTAAAGATGGGGTTCGTACTAATAAAGTAGAGGAAGTCGCTCATATAAAGCCAATTGGAAATGCGCTTGACCTGCATGCGGTGAACTTCTCCGAGGCTGTAAAAGCAAATGATCCTAAACTTCTCAACTGTGCGATTCAGACTGGATCGGTAGCAGCGATCAATGCTCAGATGGGAAATATTGCTTACAAGACAGGAGAGAAAGTATATTGGAATGCAGAAAAAAACCAGTTTACATCCTCAGCTGCAAATGACTTAATGAAAGCCCAGTATCACAATGGGTGGAAAGTGCCGAAGGTCTAACATCATTACGATCCGCCTTGGCGGAGAAGCAATCTTTTTAGATTTATGAATTAAGAGCCCTCCGAAAAAATTTGGAGGGTTTTTATTTTAACTTTCCAATATGAAGTCTCTCAACCCACTCCTCCTTGCCCTAATCCTCTCATTCATTTTTTCCTGTAAATCCGCGGTTAAATGGGAAGGTCAAGGTCCGATTCAAATCATTCCTACGGAAAGTAAGCCCATCCAAATTCAGGAAAAGAAGGTCTTTGATTTAGATAAGGGAGTTTACTTTTCCAATCAATTTGAAGGAGCTCGGCTCAATGATGTGACTCGAATCAATGACACCTTGGTCGCGATTACGATTTTACCTGAGAATGAGCCTATTAATCCCAGTCCATGGTATGCGTTTAAAATCTGGTCTGAAAGTCCACAAACATTCTGGGTAAAGTTCACTTATTCCGAAAAAGGTTTCCACCGCTATTACCCAAAGATCAGCCAAGATGGTTACCAATATGCCAACGCTGATTCAGTTGATTTTGTATTGCCCATTGTAGCGGAAGGAAGACCGACTGAAGCGTATTTAATTGTGCGTAGTTCTTCAGACACACTTTGGATAGCTGCACAGGATCTGGTAGGTACTCAGCATGTGACTGATTGGAAAGCTGATTTATTGAACTTAGACTTTGTAGAGCGAATCACCATCGGAAAAAGTACGGATGGAAGAGATTTGGAGGTTTTGAAAATCGGTTCATCGGATGATCAAAAAATGCTTATGGTGATTTCTATGCAGCATCCTCCGGAAGTCCCAGGGTATTTGGCAATGAAGGCTTTTGTTGAAACCATTTGTGAAGATTCACCGGAAGCTAGAAAGTTTAGAAGTACCTATAACCTTTATGTCATGCCACAAATGAATCCAGATGGAGTCTCCAATGGACATTGGAGACATAATGTAGGTGGAATAGACTTGAATCGTGATTGGGTCAATTTCAATCAGCCGGAGACCAAAGCTTTGTCAGCATTTATGGAAAAGAAAGTGGCGGAAAATGGCGGTAAATTTATTTTTGCCGCAGATTTCCATGCGACTTGGGAGGATATTTTCTACACGATCAATCCAGATTTGGAAGGAAATTCTCCAGGACTGATTCCCAAACTCATCAAAAGGTCTTCAAAACGAATTCCAGGCTATGATCCTAATATTCGTCCAACCGAGACGAATGAGCGAAGCGTAACTTCCAATAGTTACTTTTTCTTTGTCCATGGAGCCGAGTCTATGACCTTTGAAGTAGGAGATAATACGCCTCGGGAGTTGATTCGAAAGAAAGGGGAGTTTACTGCAAGAGAATTGATGCGGCTTTTAAAATAGAGGTTACTCGTCATTGCGAGGAAATAGCAGTATCAGGATTGGATAAGTATCATTCATTTCCGAAGCAATCTTTCTGTAATTAGTAGCCTAATGGAGATCGCTTCGTGCCTCGCGATGACGTTTCAAGACAATCTTTCGAACCTCAATCATGTTTTAGAGATGGTTTTAGGTTTGCGGAGTTTTCGATAATTGGATGATTGGAATAAACCCCTGAAATGACGCGATACCTCTTTTATCTCCAGACAAAAGTCCCAACTGCACCTGGGTTTAAACTTGTCTGAAAAGTTTTCTCTCCCAATTTCGTAGAAAAGGTTTTTGGCTCATTCCCTTCATTCAATACAATCAAAACCAAATTGCCGTCAGGCCGCTGAAAAGCAACATTTGGAAGACCTTCCACTTCATTACTATCGATCCGGATGGATCCAGGAATTACAAACTTACTAGCATGTGCGATCACGTAGTAGGCAGGATTTCTGGAAACTGAATCACCATCAATCGTAACCGCGCCCAGACAACGATCACAGCCGCCACGGTCCGTATAAGGAGTCAAGGATGGATTTGAGGTAAGATTCCATTCCAGAACAGTTTTTGCCCAATTTCGAGTAGCTCCAATAATCAGATTTTTGATGTGCCATGTCAAGTCTCCAGCAAGATTGCCAGGTGCACCGATCCACTGTTCGGTGAAGTAGATATGCTTGTCTGGAAAAGCCTGGTGAACCTCAGAAAGTGCTTCTATTTCCCCTCCATAGAGATGAAAGGCCGAACCGTCGATAAATGGATTCGCCAGTGAATCTTGGAGAACCGTGATGGGATAATCCGGGCGATCAGCATTGTGATCATAGATCAGGATTTTGGTTTTTACTTCCGCTTCGCGAAAAGCTGGCCCAAGGTGTAAACCAATAAACCTTGCTTGCTGCTCAGGAAGCATTAGAAGCGATGGATTATTTCCTGGGTGCAAAGGTTCATTTTGAATGGTTAATGCGTCAATAGTAATTCCTTCAGATTCCATTGCTTGAATATATTTCACTAAATACTGGGCATAAACTGCCTCGTATTCTGCTAGCAGTGATCCGCCCCGGGTATCCTTATTGTCTTTCATCCAAGAAGGTGGTGACCAAGGGGAGGCCATTAATTTAATAGCTGGATTAATCGAAAGTATTTCCTTGAGAATGGGAATTACATCATTCCGATCTGGACCCAAATCAAATTTTTCCAATTCTAGGTCTACGGCCATTGAGTCTTCCAAGTCATCGTAAGAAAATGGTCGCTCATTCAAATCTGAAGCTGCTACTGCAAGTCGTAGGTAAGAGATCCCGATTTCCTTGGCATCATTTCCAAAGAGCTCTTCCAAAAGATCTTTGCGAGCAGGTTCAGACATCCCTAAAAGATGAATCGCGCTGCCTTGTGAAAGTGTAAAGCCAAAGCCATCCATTTCTTGATAGGTAGTCTCTGGCTGAAGCAAAATATTATTCGATGTGGCTTGAGGATTTTCACCTGATAGGAAGGCCAAAGAATCTTGTAACTGGAATTTGATCTCCTGACTTGGATCTGTTAACCAAAACTCGACCTCTTTGGCAGGTTTGCTACAGGAAATTGCCAAGAAGGCGCAGACTAAAAGAATGAGAGAGTGCTTAAACATCCCGAAAAATAAAAAAAGCTATGAACAAAAGTCCATGGCTTCTATAATTTAAATTTTGAGGCTAGAATGCCAGTGCTGCCAATCCAAGTTTTGACTTGAGCGGATTAATGGATTTTAAGACATTCCCGGAATATTTCTGAAATAAACTGCTTCCCAAAAGATCTGTTAGGAATTTTGTTCTGGAGTTTTTCAGGTTTAGAAAACCTGCCTTTTTCTCATCATCTGAATCTGATCCATTTTGGATTTTCATCAATTTGTCCACGAAGCTTTTATTGTCAGTACCCAGTTTCCCTTTTTGATCACTACTGAGGGAAAGCCCATCTGCACCTTTATCTAATATCCCGAGAAGCTGAGAGGACATATCCATTTTTGGAACCTTGAGTGATTGCGCTTGAACGGCATAGCTTCCTACTAACAAGAAAAGTATAAGAAATGTGATTTTTGAGTAATTCATAAGCTGCTTTATAAAATGTGATTGACTTGATTGATATTCCTAAAATAGGGTCTTCTTATCTTTTTTTCAATACCTAAAGACAGTCCGAAATTTTAATTGAAGAGCTCTTTCCCTAAGTCCATATGGCCCCCTAAGTCCATACCGCCACTTTTCCCACCTCCAAGCAATGATACCATCAAACCACTGGTATTAAGTTTCCCCGATTTTCCTTGTAAAGAATCGACGATTGAATACATAATATCTCCATTCTCCTGAGGAGCATCATTCACTTGTCTATTGAAAAAGTTCATGATCATGGGTAAAGCCGCCGCTGCGGTACTCATAGCTTGCTCTCTTGAAATCCCGAGTTTACCCATGAGATCATCAGCTACTCCACCTTAAAGGTTCTGCATCACAGGAGCTTTTGGAGAGGTTTCTGAATCTGAAAACCTGTCTTTTACTGGCTCAAGATTTTCGCCGCTTATCTGATTTTGTAAAGATGAAATCGAGCATGACCCAAAGCGACACACAGAGTTATAGTTATTGTGCCTTCAATTCAAGTAGTAAACACTCTCCGTTGAGTTATTGAGTGTCTATTTAGAGTGGTAAACACTCTCCATTGAGTGATTGAGTATCTATTTAGAGTGGTAAACACTCTCCGTTGAGTGATTGAGTACCTATTTAGAGTAGTAAACACTCTCCGTTGAGTGTTTGAGTGTCTATTTAGAATGGTAAACACTCTTCATTGAGTGATTGAGTATCTATTTAGAGTGGTAAATACTCTCCGTTGAGTGATTGAGTTTCAAATAACATATTCAATACTTTAATTAGAATGATTGAGTCTCTTTCCAAAGTATTGGATCGGTAAGTATTTGGAAGATTTATTTTTCCTCTTTGCCCAGATGCTTATTAGTAGGTGATGGAAGTTATCCCGAAAGATGATTTCGATCATTAATACAATCAAGTTGGTAGCGTATTTTTCTTTCTGAAAAAAGTTACTATCCATTTACCTAAAATCTCTATTTATGAAACCCGAAAATCAAAATTTACCTCCCGAAGCATCTCAATACATACAGGAACAATTCCGTGAAGGATTTTTGTATGAAGTGACAGAGGTAAGGGAAATAAATGGCGCACCTCATTATTTTGTTGAGGTGGCCAAAGATGGGGAGGTTCATCTATTTCATTTCAATGAAAAAGGGAAGTTGATCATCGACCGACTTGAGGATCCATTCAGACCGGACCCTTTTGAAGAACCTCCTTTTGAGGAGATTCCTGATTAGACATGTTAAAGATCTGTCTCTATCAAAAATGGAAGCTATTTTCACTGTAAGATCCAATCTGATTCCTGCACAAGGGATGTACCTAAAAAAAGGTCCAAGTCGGGAGACTTGGACCAATTGGGGTATAAATTATTATAATTATCCGCTTTCTTACCAGCAACTTGATTTAACGGCCTAAAAGCTCAGTCGAAGTCCAGTTTTGGCAAACTTCGGTCATCGGTCTTCCCGCCAAAAAGCCAAATGAAATTTCCATACTGGTGTAATTGAGGAAATACATTTAAATTATATGCGCTAAATCAATTTCCTTTCGGTCTGAAGTATCGAATTGGAGCTTTTGGCTCTGGCTTTAGTTCGACTCCCTCGGTTTTCAATAATTCCAAAGCCACCTGCACCGCTCGCTCGAGCTGTGGATCTATA